>JBELME010000089.1:0-14523 GCA_042096095.1 Enterovibrio sp. | reverse complement strand
TGCGCACTCCGCACTTGGCAGCACTCTCGATGAGATTCATTCCAGCTTAAAACGAGGCATTAGCCCAGGCATGTCCGGCGAGCGCTTTCGGTTGAACGATGACACCATGGTGACCGTCGGTCGCGCTGTGGGCGCACTGCCGTCATTGGAAGATTTTCCTTCACATCATCAGACACGCAACAACCAACTGGCACTCTCTGCGTTGCTGCAACTGTCTGATGCCGTGAATGATGCCAAAGCGTGTTTCAGCCCTGATCGTATTGCCGTGGTATTAGGCTCGAGCACCTCCGGCATTTCAGATGGTGAGCGCGCGTTAAAACATCACATTGATCAGGGTGAATTCCCAAAGACTTACCATTACCACCAGCAAGAACTCGGTAACCTATCAGACTTCGTCAGTGACTATTTTGGCTTAACGGGGTTGCGCTATACGGTTTCAACTGCGTGCTCTTCGAGTGGCCGTGTTTTTCTGACAGCGAAACGGTTATTAAAAGCAGGCCTTGCCGATGCAGTGATCGTGGGCGGTACAGATAGCTTGTGTGCATTAACGGTCAACGGCTTCCACGGACTTGACTCTGTGTCGTCTGAACTTTGTAACCCGTTTGGTGACAATCGAAACGGCATTAACATCGGTGAAGCCTCGGCCTTTATGCTTCTTTCGCTTGAGAAGCCTTTCGCACTAGCCCCTGACCAACCTGCTATTGCGTTGCTTGGTGCGGGTGACAGTTCAGATGCACACCATATGTCAGCCCCTCACCCCGAAGGCGATGGTGCTGAACGTGCGATGCGAAAAGCACTGGACGATGCGCATCTCACCGCGCGTGACATTGGTTATGTAAATGCGCACGGCACGTCTACACCATTGAACGATGCGATGGAATCCAAGGCGATTTTACGCACCTTAGGTGAAAACGTACCTGTCAGTTCGACAAAGCCGCTGACGGGGCATGCTTTAGGCGCAGCCAGTGCCATTGAAGCCAGTATTTGCTGGCACGTATTGAAGCATGCTCTGCCGTTGCCTGTTTCACAACATCAACAAGCGCATGCAACGGATGTTGCGCCGATTCGATTGGCGCAACTCGGCGATACATTGGAAAGACCGACCATTTTGAGCAACTCCTTTGCGTTTGGCGGTAACAATATCAGCCTGATTTTTGGACACGTATGAAAACAGTACCTCACGTGAATGATTTGCTTCCTCACGAAGCACCCATGATCTTGATCGACGACATGATCGATGTGGGTGAAAAACACATTCACTGCCGCGTTACCTCAAAAGAGAGCAACCTCTTTTTTGACCAAGAGATAAAGGCAATTCCAGGTTGGGTCGGCATTGAGTTAATGGCCCAAACCATTGCAGCGTGGTCTGGGTATCACGCATGGCATAAAGGTGACGAGCCACCTGTTGGCTTCTTACTCGGCACTCGTCGTTACAACACAGAAACCAGCGCATTTCCTGCGGGACAGGTGTTAGACATTCATGCCGATCACATGATGGAAAGCAACGGCATGGCCGTTTTTGCTTGCCGAATTGAACATGACGGCGTTGAACTCGCCACCGCGCAGCTCAACGCATTTGTACCCCCAAAAGAAAAACTCGAACAGATGATGAACAGGGATACCCAATGAACAGAGATGTGCTTGTCACGGGTGCCAGCAAAGGTATCGGTAAAGCGATTGCGCTGCAACTCGCGAAAGATGGGTTTTCTGTGGTGGTGCACTACGGCCGAGATAAAGCGGGCGCAGAAGAAACACTTGCCGCCATTCAGGCTGACAATGGACAAGGTCGTCTCATCAGTTTTGATATCAGCGACCGTGAACAATGCCGCGAAACCTTAGAGGCGGACATTGCTGAACACGGCGGCTATTACGGCGTCGTGAACAACGCAGGCGTTACCGCCGATACCGCATTCCCCGCCATGACGGCTGAAGAATGGGATGGCGTGGTTCATACCAACTTAGACAGCTTCTACAATGTGCTGCACCCGTGCATCATGCCGATGCTTCAACGCCGCAGAGGGGGACGCATTGTCACCATGGCGTCTGTTTCCGGTATGATGGGCAACCGCGGTCAAACCAACTACAGCGCGGCGAAAGCAGGCATTATCGGTGCAACGAAAGCACTGGCCTTAGAACTGGCTAAACGAAAAGTCACGGTTAATTGCGTTGCACCCGGTTTGATTGACACCGGCATGGTGGACGAACACGTCAAAGAACACGCGTTGCCACAGGTTCCTTTGCATCGTATGGGCAAACCAGAAGAAGTCGCAGGCCTTGTGAGCTACCTGATGTCCGACATCGCAGGCTATGTCACTCGACAGGTGATTTCAGTCAATGGAGGCCTCATATAAATCAAAGAACCCTGGTCAGTTGTATGCCTAGACGTGCTCATGAGGCCTTAGAAAAATAAGGTACAGTAGAGAAGGACGCCCACAGAATACGTGCGTATTTTTTTTGTTTTTCCAATCAACGCGCTAATAGCACCGTCGCCACGGCATAGTGTTTTTCATCAGCAATGGTCAGAAGAATGTTGGTCACGCCACGCTCGTCCGCCATCTGCTTGGCAACGCCAGAGAAGGTCACAATGGGTTTGCCCAAAGCGTCGTTTGAGACTTCAAAGTCGTGAAACGTGACGCCACAGGCAATACCTGTTCCCAAGGCTTTAGACGCCGCTTCTTTCACGGCAAAACGCTTAGCAAGGTAGCGGGCTGGAAACTTGGTCGCCCCATATTTTTCGAGCTCAGAGTTCGTAAGCACGCGCTTGGCAAAGGCATCTTGATTTCGCGCGATGATGTCATCGAATCGTGCGATTTCAACAATGTCTGTCCCTAGACCAACCACAGACATTAGCGACGCGCGTCCTGCATGATCACTTTCATGTCAGCCACGGCTTTTGACAGACCATCAAACACGGCGCGACCCACAATCGAGTGACCGATGTTCAACTCGTAGATTTCAGGGATAGCCGCAATGGGCGTCACGTTGTGGTATGTCAGGCCATGCCCCGCATTGACCTTGATGCCTTGGTCATCGGCGTAGCTCGCGGCGGCTGCAATTTTTTTCAGCTCCGCCTGCATGTCTTCATCAGATGCAGCATCGGCGTAGTGACCCGTATGAAGCTCGATGTAAGGCGCGCCACAGGCTTTCGCCGCATCAATCTGCTCACGATCAGCATCAATAAACAGCGACACTTTAATGCCCGCATCTGTCAGGGTTTGGGTCGCGGCTTTCACTTTCTCAAGCTGACCAACAACATCCAAGCCACCTTCAGTGGTGAGTTCTTCGCGCTTCTCTGGCACCAAGCAAACATAAGCAGGTTTCACATCCAACGCGATGGCGACCATCTCGTCAGTCACGGCCATTTCAAGATTCATGCGCGTTTGCAGGGTATCTCTCAGCAAGTAAACATCGCGATCTTTAATGTGGCGACGGTCTTCACGAAGGTGAACAGTGATACCATCAGCACCCGCGCGCTCTGCAATTTCAGCTGCATGGACAGGATCAGGGTACTTGGTGCCGCGTGCATTTCGAACGGTTGCCACGTGGTCAATGTTGACGCCCAGATAAATGGTATTCATTGCGTAGATTTCCTTGTTCGTAACAAAAATAGCTCTCTACTCTTGAGAGGCTTTGGGCCAAGATAAGGCTTGAGTGCCAGCCGTGTAAAGCGCTTGGCGGCTTTTAACTGTTCAGCGGTCGAGAATTGACGACTTGAGAGCGCGATCAAATCGCTGCCTTGAAAGGCCAGATTGTGACTCTTCATAAGTGAGGCGACAAATCCCATTTGCTCACGGAATATATATGTCATTCCTTCCCCTACTGGTTCACCGCTGCCTGCACAATGCAGAAAATCGACGCCATATCCCAGCGATTCCAGCAAGGCTAACTCAAATCGACGGAGTGCAGGTTCAGGATTGGCGAATTGTGCGAGCTCTGTTAACGCTGAAACGTAATCAAAGAAAAGTTGGTGATATGCCGTTTCCGGTTCAACAACGCGGCTAAGAATTTCATTGAGATAGAAGCCTGAAAAGAGGGCGTTACCAGAAAGAGGAATCGCGAGGCCCATGGCTTCAGCGTGACGCAAGGTATGCATCTCACCGCGACCTGACCATTTCATTAAAAGCGGGGTAAAAGGCTGAAGTGCGCCTTTTAGGGGGGAGCGTTTACCACGAGCGCCTTTTGCCATAAGGCTAACGCGCCCGTGATTTTCGCTAAAAACATCCAGAATAAGGCTCGTTTCGCTATAAGGGCGAGAGTGCAGGACAAAGCAGCGCTGCAAGCCTTCCATATCCCACCTTTATTATTCTGAATGTTCGACGATCAAAGATCGTCGATGTAGCCAAGGCTACGCAGCGCACGTTCGTCGTCTGCCCAACCTGATTTCACTTTCACCCAAAGCTCAAGGTAGACTTTGCGTTCAAACAAGTCTTCCATATCGAGGCGGGCTTCGCGACCGATGGTTTTGATTTTGTCGCCACCTTTGCCGATCACCATGCGCTTTTGACCGTTACGCTCAACCAAGATAAGGCCATTGATTTCAAAGCCATCCGTGTCTGGATTATAGTCAAAACGCTCAATTTCAACGGTGACCGCATACGGCAGTTCATCGCCTGTAAAACGCATCAGTTTTTCACGAATGATTTCAGACGCCATAAAGCGCTGAGAACGGTCTGTTACGTAATCTTCAGGGAAGTACCACTCACCTTCAGGCAAGTGCGCACGAACCAGTTTCTCAACCACATCGATGTTTTTACCGCTCTTTGCAGAAACAGGCACAACATCAACGAAGTCCATCTTCTCGCTCAGCGCTTGAAGGTGTGGGAACAGATCCGCTTTTTCTTTTACGTTGTCGACTTTGTTGATCAACAGAACAACAGGTAGCTCTGATTTTTTGAGCTTGTTCAGCACCATTTCGTCATCTTCGGTCCAGTGTGTACCGTCAACGAGGAAGAGTACCAATTCAACATCGGTCAATGAGCTTGATGCCGCGCGGTTCATCAATCGGTTGATGGTGCGCTTTTCTTCAATGTGAAGCCCTGGTGTGTCCACGTAGACCGCTTGGTAACCCTCGCGCGTATCAACACCCATGATGCGGTGACGCGTGGTTTGCGGTTTACGCGACGTAATAGACAGTTTCTGACCCACTAAGCGGTTCAAAAGCGTCGATTTACCAACGTTAGGGCGACCAACGATGGCGATAAAGCCACAGTGGTGAATTTCGTGCGTGTCTGTCATGAGTCCAGCTTTTCTAATGCCAGTTCTGCAGCCGCTTGCTCAGCCTTGCGACGACTACTGCCTTTACCTACCACAGGTCGTTCCAGACCTGCCACTTCACATTCAACCGTAAATTGCTGGTTGTGTGCCTCGCCTTGTACCTTAGTGACATTATAGGCAGGCAATGGCTTACGACGTCCTTGCAAGAATTCTTGCAACCGTGTTTTCGGGTCTTTTTGGTTCGCGCCAGGCATGATGGTGTCTAAGCGCTCTTTGTACCAACCCAAAACAATCCCACGGACCGTTTCCAAATCGCTGTCGAGGTAGATGGCGCCGATAATTGCTTCTATAGCATCAGCAAGGATGGAGTCACGACGGAAACCGCCACTTTTCAACTCACCCGGGCCCAATTGCAATACATCACCCAGTTCAAACTCACGGCCTAGCTCGGCCAGAGTATTACCACGAACCAAGGTCGCACGCATGCGGCTCATGTCACCTTCATCAACGTTCGGGAAACGATGGTAGAGATCGTCAGCAACGACGAAACTCAATATAGAATCCCCCAGAAACTCTAGGCGCTCGTTGTGTTGACCACTTGCGCTGCGGTGAGTAAGGGCGAGACTAAGAAGCGCCATATCACTAAATTCATAGCGGATACGGCGCTGTAATTTATTTGTTGGTGTCGTCATGTTGTTCCAAGTTAATCAATGCCGCCGATACGCTCGAAGCGCACGCCGACAGGTACCCATGATGGCAAGATGCTATCGCCCTGCTCATCAAATTCAAAACTGGTCCAGATACCTACTGCTTTACCCACCAAATTTGCTTCTGGGACAAAGCCCCAGAATCGACTGTCTTTACTGTTGTCACGGTTATCACCCATCACAAAGTATTGGCCGTCTGGCACTACCCATTCACCAAGCCCTGGTGTCGGGTAATACTGCATGACTTGATTTTTAACTCTTGGGTTAACAAGAATTTGGTGCGGCTCTTTACCAAGCTGTTCTTCGGCTTGAATTAAATTGACGCCGTACTGCATAAACGGGCTTTCATGAATATCATCCACAACAACCAGTTCACACGTAGATTCGCCTTTTTTTTGAACACAAAGGCGCTTGTCTTCGCTGTAACGTACGGTGTCGCCCGGTAAGCCGATAACACGTTTAATGAAATCAACACTCGGCTGCGGTGGGTACTTAAATACCACGACATCACCACGTTCTGGCTTCCCCGTCTCAACAAGTTGATGACGGAAAACCGGATCTTTCAAGCCGTAAGCAAACTTCTCAACCAAGATGAAGTCACCCACCAGCAAAGTAGGCATCATAGAGCCTGAAGGGATTTGGAATGGCTCGTAGATAAACGAGCGCAATACCAATACAAGGCCGATAACAGGAAACACAGAAGCGGCGGTTTCTACCCAGCTAGGCTGAGGAGCAACGTGAGCGATTTGCTCTTCACTTGCCTCACCATTTTCCAGATTGAGCGCTTTCGCCGCTTCTTCTGCGCGACGCGGAGCCCATCTGAATTTATCCAGTGCCCAGATTATCCCAGTCAACAGGGTGACCAGCACCAGAATCAGTGAGAAAGTATTTGCCATAGTGTTCCCCTAACCTTTAGTCCTTTTTTATTACTCAACCTGAGCTTGGCATAACGCCAAGTCAGGTTTTCTTATTGTTGGAGCCTGCGTTCAGTGTGACGAGATCAGGTTATTTATCTTTGCCCACGTGCAGAATGGCGAGGAAAGCTTCTTGTGGCAGTTCGACGTTACCGATCTGCTTCATGCGTTTCTTACCTTCTTTCTGCTTCTGCAGAAGTTTCTTCTTACGGCTCACATCACCACCGTAACACTTAGCGGTTACGTTCTTACGTAGCTGTTTCACGGTTGAACGCGCAATGATGTGCGTACCGATAGCCGCTTGAATCGCGATATCAAACTGCTGGCGAGGAATGAATTCTTTCATCTTCTCAACCAAGTCACGGCCACGACCTTGCGCATGATCTTTATGCGTAATGATCGCCAATGCATCCACGTTGTCACCGTTCAATAGCACGTCTACACGCACCATGTTTGATGGCTCATAACGTTGGAAGTTGTAATCCAATGATGCATAGCCACGGGAGGTGGACTTTAGACGGTCGAAGAAGTCGAGAACCACTTCTGCCATTGGGATGTCATACGTCAATGCCACTTGGTTACCGTGGTAAACCATGTCTACCTGCATACCACGCTTCTCAACACACAAAGTAATCACGTTACCAAGGTATTCAGACGGCACAAGGATATGACAACGTGCAATTGGCTCACCCATGATCTCAACATCATTCGTTGGTGGTAGCTTCGCTGGGCTATCCACGTACAGAATGTCACCGTTGGTTTTCTTCACTTCGTACACCACGGTCGGTGCAGTTGTGATCAGATCAAGGTTGTATTCGCGCTCAAGACGCTCTTGGATGATTTCCATGTGCAGCATGCCAAGGAAACCACAACGGAAACCAAAGCCAAGTGCTGCAGAGTTCTCTGGTTCGTAGAACAGAGACGCATCGTTAAGGCTCAATTTGCCCAACGCATCACGGAAGTTTTCGTAGTCGTCAGATGACACAGGGAACAGACCCGCGTAAACCTGAGGCTTCACTTTCTTAAAGCCTGGTAGCGCCGCTTCTGCACCGTGTTTCGCTGTGGTCAAGGTATCACCAACTGGTGCACCTAGGATGTCTTTAATACCACAAACAACCCAGCCCACTTCACCGGTACGAAGACCTTGGGTGTCAGTTTGTTTTGGTGAGAAGATACCAATGCGATCCACGCCCCATACTTGGCCCGTGCTCATCACTTTGATCTTTTCGCCTTTCTTCAGTACGCCGTTTTTAATGCGAACCAAAGAAACAACACCCAAATAGTTATCAAACCATGAGTCAATGATCAGTGCTTGCAGAGGACCTTCTGGGTCACCTTCTGGTGCTGGGATGTTTTTAACGATGTCTTCAAGCACCAAATCAACGCCAACGCCTGTCTTCGCAGAACAGCGGGTTGCTTCGGTTGCATCAATACCAACGATGTCTTCAATTTCTTCCGCTACACGATCAGGATCGGCGGCTGGCAAATCGATTTTGTTCAAGATTGGAACCACTTCTAGGTCCATCTCAATCGCTGTGTAACAGTTGGCTAGTGTTTGGGCTTCTACGCCCTGACCCGCGTCAACCACCAGCAAAGCACCTTCACAGGCCGCCAGAGAACGTGATACTTCGTAAGAGAAGTCAACGTGTCCTGGGGTGTCGATGAAGTTCAGCTGATAGGTTTCCCCATCATTGGCTGTGTAATTCAGCGTCACACTCTGTGCTTTGATGGTGATACCACGTTCGCGTTCTAGATCCATAGAATCCAGAACCTGCGCTGCCATTTCACGGTCAGATAGACCACCGCAAACCTGGATTAGACGGTCTGACAGTGTCGACTTACCGTGGTCAATGTGGGCAATAATCGAAAAGTTACGAATGTGCTTCATAGATGGTGTGACTAACTCGTTAGTGAAAATTTGACGATCAATAGATCAAGTGGCGGGATTCTACCGAAATTAATGGCTAGTCGCTATCCTCAGTTGCGGCATTTATCACCGCAGCCCCTGCAACGGAAGCCCCAAGAACCCGAATCAAGGATGGTGTTGACTCATTATCTTGTTCCAACTTACGGGAAAAACGACGCGCTAGCCCAATACCGAGGCCGCCTGCTAACAGGGAAGATAAAATGATTATCCCTTCACCACTTTCCAATAAGTCTGATAAAAATTGCCCGACGAATGCCCCACCTATCGCAAACATCAGCGGCAAGACATACACCAGCATGGCAGATTTCAGCACGGTTTGTTCTTCCAAACCAATTTCAACCAAGGTGCCAGCAGGCACAGGTTCAGGGGAAGGCACGCGAATATCGAGCACTTTCCCCGGTAACGCATTGCTCACCACCCCCGTGCCGCAGCTACTTTTTGACGCACAACTGCCGCAACTGGTTTTCTGCTGGCAACGAACAGTGAGATAACCGTCTCCACTGCCCGTAACTTCAGCCAATGCTGTCATCATGGGTTTTGCGCCTCGGTTGCGATCGCATCCGTTGCGGTTTCATCTGATAGTGGGTTGAATCGTACCGATTCTGCCACTTTCTTTGCCGTTGCTGGCGGAATGTCGCCAACCACGGTGATCTCAGCATTGCCCGACACATGGCTGTGCAGTGTACGCCCACCTTTACGAACAAGCTGTTCACGTACCGACATGTTGTCCGCTTCGGCTAAGTACACAGAAAAGCTAAACAGCCCATCGCTAAACATCTGACTTTCGACAGGTCGTTCCGTCAGCAACAAGCGGTGACGGTTGCTGTAGATAGGTTCAAAGCCATTCGGAAGCGCGGTGACCTGCCAACGCAATCCCGTTTTTTGCTGCTTAGGCACTTGCACCACTGGCGGTAATTCCAATGCCGCAAGCTTGCCCATGGCATCGCTCAATTGCGGAGACACCACCAATGACAACGCGCGATACTGCTCGATAGGATCGCCATCGCGATCCAACAAATCAGCACGGACTAGCAAGCGCGAACCTTGGTCAATCCAAAGCACATAGGAATAGCGCGCACCGTCTTTTGGCGACACACGCACAACATCACACGCAAGGCCCGCTTCACGCGCACGCCCCAACGGGACGAAGTCATACATGGTGGCAAGGTGGTTCACGTCGGTTTGTAAAATGGAAGGCAAAGGCGCGACCATTTGTGCGCTTTTAATCGTAAACGGATCAACGCCCGGCTCGAAGTAGCTGACTTCGTCGCCCCGGCGGATCACTTCTCGAGGTGGACCGCTTAGGTAGGCGATATGCCCAAAAGATTCGCCTTCCACCAAAGCATGGCGGTAGCGCAACGGTTCGATACTGTTTTTTCGAACCAAGATGTACGACAGTTCGTAATTTAGTTGCTCGGTAGCCTGGCCCATTTGATGCAACAATGCCTCGGCCGGACTTTCATCCGTCGAGGCATTAGCAACCAGACTGACCAGTGCAACAACACCGATCAGGAGGGGTTTCATCAATCTTGTATGCTCACTTCCGGGATTAACAGATCGTTTTTGTCAGCAATGTCATCCGCATTTAAGCGAAGCTGCAGTTCATAGTCCTGGAACATCGCGTTTACACGGCGGCGTTGTTCCATCAGTTGAGCTTCGTTAGACGTGGATTGTAAAGGTTCACGACTCAAACTGACAGGTTCAGCAGAACCAGACAATGGAATGGTTTGCAGCACTGGAGGCTGTGCACCAGCTAATATTGGATCCGATACTGAACCGCCATTGTATTGCTGTACGCCGACAATCACGGCCAACGACACGGCAGCGGCCATACCCACTTGGGTCATTTGCTGAAGCCAAGATGGCATACCGCTACGTGCAACCTCTGGGGTTGGTTGAGAGACATGCATGGGTACAACGTTTTCTGCTGTTTCACCTGAGTATGTCGGCTCATTTTCCAACGCAGCGGCAACACTGCCGGCGATATCCCAGTTCAGATTTTGAGGGGCATCGCCACGCATCACATCGCGGGTGACGCTGAAGCTCTTCCATGCTTCTTGCGCCGACACATCGTTTTCGAGGGCATCAATCAGCCGACGATCTGTCGTATCACCATCAAACAATGCAGATAGGTTTTCTTTTTCAGCCATTTATTTCACCGTTATTAAACAGGTCATTCGCTAGTGGTTCATCAACGGACGAACACGTTTATCCACTGCTTCCCTGGCGCGAAAAATACGCGAACGTACTGTTCCTACCGGGCAGTCCATTACTTCTGCGATCTCTTCATAGCTTAGGCCATCGATTTCACGCAATGTAATTGCTGTTTTCAGGTCGTCAGGCAACGCCTCGATGGTACTAAAAACGACCTGTTTCAATTGTTCTGACAACATAAGGTTCTCAGGGTTCGATATTTCTTTTAGCGCCCCACCACTTTCGTAATTTGCTGCATCTTCTGCATCAATATCACTGGCTGGCGGACGTCTACCCTGAGCAACTAAATAATTCTTCGCTGTATTGACGGCAATGCGATACAACCACGTATAAAAGGCACTTTCTCCGCGAAAACCCGGCAAGGCACGATACGCTTTAATAAAGGCTTCTTGAGCCACATCTGGTACATCACCGCTATTGTTCACATAACGAGAGATAAGGTTACACACCTTATTCTGATATTTGATGACCAAAAGATTAAACGCTTGTTTATCACCGTTTTGTACGCGTTCGATTAGCGCTTGATCAGTAAACTGCTCGCTCATTCGAGCGCCTTCTCCTTATTATTGATACCAATACACTAGAGGCACTGCGTAATGCATAACCTACAGTTTTTCATCGACATCATGTCTGTGTTTGGTATTTCTTTATGCTCTTATGCCACTGCGCCCTGCTGCATAATCTTTACAGCGAGTCATTTATGAATGAGCACATTGTCAGAGTTTGCAGAAAATGAAAAGTTCCCACTAGACGCTGAAATCATCTCGCGATCTGATCCAGCTCGCAAAGTCTACCAGATCGAACGGCTACTCTGTAACCGTCAAACCAAGACATACCATATACCCAATTCCCCTCAAGGTGCAGGATTCAACGCAACGAAAGGCGACTTGGCAATATAAGCATTGTGTCACGCCAATGTCTCTAACATACGAACATTCTCCGTTTACATGGTTTCGTGTAGACTGGCCTGATATCTCAGAATAAATCACGCTGTCTCGGACGGACACAAGAAACGCGGGTGCCAATTCGTTCGAGTGAAAGGAATACATAATCGATGGGCAATCACCAAGAACATATTTGTGACGTGCTGGTTATAGGCAGCGGCGCAGCAGGACTTTCGCTAGCGCTTCACCTCGCGCCAACGCAAAAAGTCATGGTGTTAAGTAAAGGACCTCGAAACGAAGGCGCAACCTATTATGCGCAAGGCGGCATTGCTGCCGTTTTCGATGAAAGCGATTCCGTTGAATCACACGTTGAAGACACCCAAATTGCCGGTGACGGCATTTGTGACGAAGACGTCGTGACGTTCATCGCTGAAAACGCGAAAGAGTGTGTGCAATGGCTCATTGACGGTGGCGTTCCTTTCGATCGCGAAGAGAACGACAACGACAACGATGATTCACCCAAATATCACCTGACGCGAGAAGGCGGGCACAGCCACCGCCGTATTTTGCACGCTGCCGATGCGACTGGCATGGCGGTGCAAACATCCCTTCAAGAAAACGTTCACCAGCATCCAAACATTACTGTGCTTGAGCGCCACAACGCGCTTGACCTGATCACGCGTAAGAAAATAGGCATTTCCGGTGCGAACCGCGTGTTAGGGGCGTATGTGTGGAACCGTGACCGAGAAGCGGTTGAAACGGTACGTGCGAAATTCGTGGTACTCGCATCTGGCGGCGCATCCAAAGTTTATCAATACACCTCTAACCCTGACGTGTCTTCTGGCGATGGTATCGCTATGGCATGGCGTGCAGGGTGCCGTGTTGCCAATCTCGAGTTCAACCAGTTCCACCCAACATGCTTATTCCACCCTGATGCACGTAACTTCTTGCTGACCGAAGCCCTGCGCGGTGAAGGGGCTTATTTACGTCGCCCTGACGGTTCACGTTTTATGCCCGATTTTGATGAGCGTGCAGAGCTTGCACCTCGTGATGTCGTGGCACGTGCGATCGACTACGAGATGAAGCGTTTGGGTGCAGATTGCATGTACATCGACATCAGCCATAAAGACCCTGAGTTCGTGTCCAAGCACTTCCCCACCATTTATGAAAAGCTCCTGACATTCGGGTTTGATTTGACCAAAGATGCCATTCCTATCGTGCCTGCCGCACACTACACCTGTGGTGGCGTGATGGTAGATAAGAACGGCCAAACGGACCTGAGCGGTTTGTATGCCATCGGTGAAGTCAGTTACACCGGACTACACGGTTCGAATCGCATGGCTTCAAATTCACTGCTCGAATGCGTGGTGTATGCATGGGCAGCGGCGATGCACATTGGCGAACATGCGTCTGAAGCAGAAGTGCCGCCTTCTCTCCCTCATTGGGATGACAGCCTTGTTTGTTGCTCTGATGAAGAGGTGGTTATCCAGCACAACTGGCATGAATTACGCCTGTTTATGTGGGATTACGTGGGCATCGTGCGTTCGACCAAGCGCCTTGAACGCGCACTTCGACGCATTGAACTGCTCAAGCAAGAAACCAATGAGTACTACAGCAACTTCCGTGTTTCTAATAACTTGCTGGAACTACGCAACTTATTGCAGGTTGCAGAGCTGATGGTGCGCTGTGCGATGGCGAGAAAAGAGAGCCGAGGCTTGCACTACACCATCGACTACCCGGATAAGCTGGAAGACAGTGGCCCAACGATTTTGGTGCCTGACTTCCCGTGTTGAGCATTTGCGTTGCCATATTCCTGAAAGGTAATGGCCAACATTAAGAAATCAAAAAGCCCTCGAATGAGGGCTTTTTCATGTCTCGCAGACATGCTTTAGAGCAGACTACAGATTAAGATCGGAAGGCGGCAATCGAGCGCTCAAGCTCTTCACTTTGCTCGGCCACACGATACGCGGCTCGCGAGTTTTCTCCGGTCGCTTCGGTATTCTGAGACGTAATGGTTTGAATCGAATGCACGTTCACGTTCACTTCGCGCGCGACCATGCTCTGCTCTTCAATCGCTGCAGCGATTTGCGTACTTACATCCATGATTTGCTGCATATCGATGATGATGTTATCCAGTTCAGACGCCGCATCTTCGACATAATTGACTGACGTATTGCTCTGCTCTTGGCACGTTGCAATGCGTTCCACCACCTGATTGGTTTGCTGCTGAAGCGAGGTGATCATAGTGCCAATTTCTTCCGTCGATTTGTGGGTGCGTGTTGCGAGGGAACGAACCTCATCCGCCACCACGGCAAAACCACGGCCTTGTTCACCGGCACGCGCAGCTTCAATCGCTGCATTCAATGCCAGCAAGTTTGTCTGTTCTGAAATCCCTTGGATGACATCGACCACACTGCCAATCTCTTGAGAAAGTGACACAAGGCTATGGATATCAGTATTCGCCATCCCCAAACCATCAGACAGTGACACAATGGCATCACGCGTGACTTGTACGGTTTTGTGCCCTTTCTGAGCACGAGACAGACTTTGATATGCGTTAGCGGCGGCTGATTCGGTGTTCGAGGCAATTTCACGAATGGTCGCTTCCATTTCGTTTACAGCTGTTGCCGCCATTTCAGCCTCAGACTGTTGCTTATCCAGCG
>JBELME010000088.1:6708-14589 GCA_042096095.1 Enterovibrio sp. | reverse complement strand
TCCCGCATGCGTAATACCTACATCGAAGCTGGCGACGCGGAGTTTGATGACATGATCGCCGGCATTGAACGCGGTATCTACGCGAAGAAAATGGGTGGCGGTTCTGTGCAGCCAGGTACCGGCGAATTCAACTTCGCGGTGCAAGAAGCCTATTTGATTGAAGAGGGCAAGGTCACCAAACCGTTGAAATCAGCAACGCTGATTAGCACTGGTCCAAAAGTACTGAAAGAAATCAGCATGGTCGGCAAAGACTTTGCGTTGGCTGCCGGTATGTGTGGTTCAGTAAGCGGTTCTGTCCCAACAACCGTGGGTCAACCTGCATTGAAGGTCGATAACATCCTTGTGGGAGGTGGCAGCTAATGAGTGAATGGAACAACCTAGAAAATGCCCTTGAGCAAGTATTGGAACTTGCCACCAAGCAAGGTGCAACAGCCGATGTTATCGCATCAAGCAGCGAAAGCTTTAGCTTGAAATCTGACCAAGGAGAATTGTCAGAATACAAGGTAACAGCAAGCCAAGTCATTGGTGTACGCGTAATTAAAGATGAGCACGTCGCCATTAGCTACTCTGAGTCTCTTGAGGCTGAAAGTCTCGCGCAAATGGTGAACCAAGCCCTAACGAACGCAAGCTACACCAAGAAAGATGCGTTTCAGAAAATCTGCGCTGAAGGTTTAACCCTAAGAACCGAGCAGCCGGAAATCTACCAACAAGACAACGCAACGCCTGAGCAAAAAATTGAGTTGGCCTTGTCGCTTGAAAGCCAGATCCGTGAAAAGCCGTTAGCAAAATCTGCGCCTTACAACGGCTACAGCGAAAGCAGTTCCATTCTGTTGTTAGGGAATACACTTGGCACCCGCTGTTCACACCAAGAACGCACCTTGAGTTGTTACACTGCCGCATTGATTGATCACAACGAAAAGCAAGCCATGCACGTCGCGGCATCCGTTGCACGTACCTTCGATGGTCTAGAAGCCGATCGCGTGATCCGAGATGCCTACAACATGGCAGAAGCCTTGCTCGAAGGTGAACCTATCGCGACAGGTCAGTACTCGGTGATCTTTGAACAAGATGCATTGAATGAAGTGCTTGGCGCGTTTGGCAGCTGCTTCTCTGGTGAATCCGCTAAACGCGGCATTAACCCTTGGCGTGAAAAAGTCGGTGAGCAAGTCGCCAGCCCACTGCTTACGTTCAAAGACGTTGCCTATATGCCGGGCGGTCATGCCATCAAAGCGTGGGATGGAGAAGGCTTTGCCACCGGTGATACATCCTTGATTGAAGATGGCAAGCTCGTCGGACTACTCCATAACTCCGCAACAGCGGCACACTTTGGCGTCGCACCGACTGCGAATGCTGGTCGTTCGGCAAAAGGCACGCTCAGCGTTACCTCACGCCATGATGTGATTGGTGCAGGAAAAAGCAGCGAAGCGGAAGTCACTGCGGGTGAGTACCTTGAACTTGTCGAGCTTCAAGGCGTGCATTCGGGTGCTGACGCAATCAGCGGTGAGTTCTCATTTGGTGCGAGCGGTTTCTTGTGTCGTGACGGTAAGCGCCTAAAACCTGTTCGCGGCATTACCGTTGCGGGTAATTTCTATACCATGATCAAAGAAATCGACGCCGTTGGAAACACGGTTGTTCCAAACTACGACGGCCATTTCTTCTCGCCATTGATTCGCTTTGCACGACTGAACATTGCAGGCAAATAGACGGCATTCAGCATAAAACAAAAAAGAGCCTTCGGGCTCTTTTTTTATGTCAACGATACACGCCAGCAAAGGCGCTAAAGCAGCATGTCTTCTTCGATAGGAATGAAGCGATCAACACTGTTCACCAGAGAATTCGCCGTCAGCATTGGAACGCCAAAAACGAGAGATTCCTTGCCATAACCTGTTTTTACCTTTTCCATCAACAAGTCGAAATCACCGTCGCCAGAAAGAAGCACAACTATGTCAACGTAAGGTGCAGCATCAAGCACATCGATCGCGATGCCAACATCCCAGTCGCCTTTTGTACTGCCGTCGCTGCGTTGGATGAAAGGCTTCAGCTTCACATCAAATCCAATATGACGCAGTGCATCTTGGAACTTGATTTGCTGATCATCATCGCGACGGATCGCATAAGCAGTCGCTGAAACGACCTCGCCCATGCCTTCCAGTTTTTTCCACAAACCTCGGTAGTTGAATTGACGACCATACGCTTGCCGAGTGGTGTAATACACGTTTTGTACATCGGCAAAAACAGCGATTTTCTTCAAAGGATTCCCCTACCTAACTTCATTCAATACGCGGTGAGCATATCACATTCATATATTGTGCAACTAACGCTACACACTCACTATTTTCAGTTTTAAAACACAGCAAGCACAAGATTCCAAAGCGACGTAATCAAGACCACCAAGAAGGTCAGCACCATCCCCACTCTTCGAAAGTGAAGTACTTCTTCTGGTTGGCTAACGCCATAGGCATGCGAGCATCGCCCAACGACCAACGCCAGACCAAGCACATGCAGCATCAAAGAAGCGCCGCCCGCTAATTGCAGTTCCAGCATCAGAAGCAATAACAAAATCAAGGGAACATATTCAGCGAAGTTAGCGTGCACACGCATGGCGCGAGACCCGGCTTTGTCGCCCCCATCACCAATCCCCACCTTTAAAGCACGACGCACGCCAATGGTGCGAAATGAGAGATAAAGAAACAGCAGTGCCAATAGTGCCGCGTAAATCGGTGTAACCATTGTCTTTCCTTTCTAACGTCCATCTTCCTGGATCACGACCATGCACTGACATTGTCAGTAAATGGCCGAATGCATCATTAGCGATTGATCAGCGCGTTAAATGCTTCTTTTAACGGATCGCTTTTTAAAACACGGCCATGCCCTAATCCTTCAGTTGCGACGAGCGAAACATGGTCAAAACGATTGGCTTCTTCAGAAACCTCAAACGGCGCGAAACGATCCCCTTTATCGTGAACAATCACCACGGGCGCCCCACGGTGTTGTAGCTTGGTAAATGGGTCAATCTCGTCCACGGTGAAATTGTACTGACGGCCAACATCGTCAATGACTTCACGAAACAACTTCATGGAATAGCCCGATGCTTCAACGGTGCCGAACAGGTTTTCCCAATATTTCAGCACCGGAGCAACCAAAATAATCGGTTTATGTTGCAAGCATGGGTGCTCGCTCTCCAGTAAGGTTGCGCCGCCCATCGAGTGCGCAATGACGCCTTCAATCTGTGCTTGTCGGTTTAAGATGCCATCCAATGCAAAAAGGAACGCCGGAATGCTCCCTTCCTTCCCTTCACTCTTACCGTGAGCGGGATGATCATATGCCAGCGCGGTGTAACCCGCCGCAGCGATGTGTTCCATCAAAGGAAAAAACTGATTAGCAGAGCCGGACCAGCCATGTGTGAGAACCCAAGTCGGCCCTGAGCCCAGTTGATAAGACATCATTTTGCCTTCTTGGGTATCGATGGCTTCAACCACCATGCCTTCTGGCGTTGGGTTGATGTCTTTCATTTTTGCTGGCGTAAGAAATAACCGACGTGCCGTTTTGAGCGCATGTTTAGGGGCAACGCTATGATGAAACCGCGTTGCAACGCTTAACGCACTGCGACGAAAGCTAAACCCTTTTTTCTGTCCAAAGTAGATTTTGCTACTCATTGTCTAATCCTTATTTATCGAACGACCGTGCTATTTCCAAATAAACATAAAAGGCTTTTATGAGACGTTTACGCATTAGTGCGCGCTTTCAGTCAGTTCACTGCTATCAATTTTCGGTATATCGAATCCGAACAAAGAGATCGTCGATCCCCTTCCAAAACTTCTGAGCGCATTGTGTTTCAAGCGACAAAGTGCGAAACAGATGGCTGCTCAAATACAAACCATACATCTCGTAAACGGTCTGCCAGCAATCCAGATCTGCGCGAAACTCTTTCGCCTCTATGCCTTTTTCAAACTGAATGTTGAGGTAACCTAACCAACGTTTGGTGATCACTTCTAACATCATTTGCATTGGGTCATCGTCAGCGTGGCCGTCACGCCATGCGTCCAGAAACATGCAGCTTCCTTGAAACGAGCTGTTCCAGGTCAGCCAATTATCCAGCATATGACGCAGCTTTGCTTCGTAGCTGTTATGTGATGCTTCGCGACACGGAGCAATCACACGCGCAGCAAAGCGTTCACCTGCATAAGAAACCACGGCCGCTTGTAAATTTGTGCGAGAGTTAAAATGCGCAAACAAACCGCTCTTTGACATGCCAACGCGCTTTGCAAGCTCGCCAATCGTCAAACTTTCAAGCCCTTCAAGGCTTGCCATCTCAAACCCAGCCAATAGGATTTGCTCACGCGTTTGTTTTTTCTTGTTCATCATTTCAACTGCCCATGCGACTGTATTAAGTTATAGCACGATCGTTCTATTTTGCTCACTGCATAATTATGTGGTCGGAGGTGTATGTTACCCATTTCGGCAAGAATTCCCGTCAAATATCACCATTGAGAACATGACTCTTTTTCAATACAGCGTGTGTATTCCTATGAATTTCGAGAGCTATTTAGTACAAGATTCGTAAACTCAATACAAAGAAAAGCGTGGCATTGGAAGAACAAACCACTAAGACCACGTAATTCAACCTTAGGTTAACCAGTCATTTAGCAAGCGCGGCACATACTAAATAAAAGATGCTGAACGCTACTAAAAACGAAGTATAGAAACCGCTTGCAGGGGATAACATTGAACGTCACATTCACATCGGCACCATCCACGAGTGATGTCTCAGCCATTTACCAGGGGTTGGTGGCGTTTAATCGGGAGCACTTTCCTGCTCCCAATGAAAACAGCTTTGGCCTATTTATTTATGATGAAGAACATCGAATCGTGGGCGGATTAACGGGCCAACAATTTTTCACCTCTATGCACATTCGCTATCTGTGGTTAGATAAGACCATGAGACGACAAGGCTTTGGTCGACAACTCATCGAACGCGTTGAAGCAGAAGCAAGACAAAGAGACATTCTGAATTTGTTTATCGACACTTATTCTTTCCAAGCCCCCACTTTCTACGAAACCCTTGGCTTTCGACAAACGGGCAGATACAACGATTACCCCATGCGTGGCATTGATAAAATTTTTTATCAAAAGCGTTTGAACCCTCAAATGCCACGCTGAACCACCCCTCGCCCGCCAAAATGCTTGACAAAGAAGTGGTAGATCTTGCGAAGTTTAAAATCTCCCAACATGTCCAAAAACAATAAATCGATGTCTTTTTTAGGCACGGGCACTGAATCTAAATATTGATAAAGCGCGTCATGAACCAAGGAAGCATAAAAGCAGAAGGGTTTCATGGTGCGATAATCAATATGCCCGTCTGGCGTGCCAATGATCAAAAGATTGAGCACACTCCATTTTGGAGTGCATCCATCCCAAGCATATCCCGTTTCGTTCGCTTTGACGGTGATAATACCGTCTGCAGAGATCGCCAGCCACTGAGAATCAAAAGGTTGGTCGAGTTTCCAACCTGACGCGTAGACGAAGTCTTTATCAATCTTAAACACATACGGAAAATTTCCCGTTCTTAAAATGTCTCTTGGTTCTGGCCAGTTTGTCATTCAATACCCTGCCAATGTGACTGTACCTCTATACCCAAATAACCTGAAGATGCAGGGTTCAGCGAAGTTTACTGACGTTTTGATCTAGTCGTCTCTTTACCGATGTAGTGATCTCCATCAAAAAGGGATAACACCGAGCATGGCGTCAGTAAACTCGCACTGAGAGCCTCTGAAATCGAGCATCTTCAGGTTGTTGGGTATAACTGTATATTTTGCTCTGGCCGCGTTATGTCTTCACGGTGAGAATTCTCTTTTGTCGTTAAACACCACGCACATAATGGACAGTTAAGCTGCCCATTGTTGCTCAAGAAGAAAGAGTGTATTCGCTGGAGGAGTGAGATTTCGCGCGGTTGATTCAGCCAATATTCAGGTAAAGCTCAATGTGTTAGCACTCGCTGAATCACGCCTGAACACAGCTCAACTATCGCTTTTCGCAACCAACCTCCGTTGTTATGGTGATTTCGTTCTCAATAATAATGAAACGTTGGAGATAACAATGAAAAAGACATTAACCGCAGTTTTAGTGATGCTTGCTTTCTCTTCTGCTTTTGCACAGGCACCGACAACAGAGTTGAGTGTGACAACAGTACGCGGCGGCGCATTCGTTCAAGTAACACAAGATGGTGAGCCGATTTCTGGCTATGATGTATCCACCTCTATCAACGCATTGGGCTCTAAAGCCACCGACGAGAATGGCTTTGTGTATTTCTCTTTGTCACCACAACAGACCCAGCACATCGATTTCTTCGTGATTGATGAAAACGGCCATAAAATCGAAAAAACGCGCACCATCGAACGCTCGTAATCACCACGATAGCGCAAGGCGTCGTGAACTAGCGACCTTGTGAACGGAACCAAAAACGCAGCCTCTTTGGCTGCGTTTTTGGTTAACTACATGAGCGATGTTTGACGGCGAAAAAGAAGGTTAATCATCGTCACCCAAACATCGCGTTGGCAAGTCAGGCTTTGCATAAGCCAACCGCCCTAATCGCTGCGTCACGTGATAAGCATCTAGGCCGGATACCGCAACAGTTTTGATCTTTTCGATATCAATGTATCCGTCTTCCATCACTGCATCGTCTTCAACAAAAATATCCGTGACTTCGCCAATGACCATGACGGTGTCATTCACTGCTAAGGTTGAAATTTGAACCACCTTCAATGCATATGACAGCACACTTTCTTTAACAAATGGCGCAACAATGTTCTCCCGAAAATGCTCGCTCAAACCAGTTTCATCAAACTCCGAGGTGTCCGCGTCATAGCGCGCAGACGTTTGATGAGCCTGTTTCCAAAAAGAGGACGAGACTTGGTTGAGCGTGTAAACGCCCGTGGTTTCAATGTTCTCTAGCGTGTCACGCGTGACAGAGTGCGGGCGGATGATCATCCCGACCAACGGCGGATTCGCGCCGAGGTGGAACACTGAACTCACAATCGCTAAATTCGTTGTCCCTTTGGTTTGCGTATTCTCGCTGATGGTGCCAACAAGATTTGCGCTTTTAAAGCCAGATAAACTGTTAATCAGCCGTGCTTTGTAGCGACTTTCTAACGCGCTTAAACGATTTTCATTGAAATGCATGGTGACGGATTCTCTAAGAGTAATGATGCGTAAGCTGTGCGAGTAATACTCTGAAAAACCACGATTCGATCATTCCATTGAGCCCAAATGTGCCATCACCCCAAATCATTCGTCTGCGAAAAGGGCTTTCCATTTTCAGAGCAAAAAAGAGGGATGCGCATTGCATCCCTAAAATCGATTGAAACATAAGAACACGTGCTCTTAAACAACGGGAAAAATACCAAATCTGCACTTCTCTGCTTAACGTGTGACTACAGATCTTTTAGGAAGCTTGGGTATGCGTTAGAAACAACGCATCATTTATAAATCACACCGAGTCTGAAAAACGCAAACCCTTCAGAATGTGATGTAAAAATAAATCTCTAATAGAGAGACTTATCAATTACAAAATCTGGTAACGTCGCCAAAAGGGATAAAACAATCAAACACAGGGAGTGCCAAATGAACAAGGTGGTCGCGTTTTTTAAACGTACCTTTGTCGACAGTTTTAGCGTTTCAATGACCCTCTACAAAGTCATGATCCCAACCATTATCGTCGTGAAGATATTCCAAGAATTTGGCGGTGTTATTTGGTTCTCTTCACTCATTTCGCCACTCATGGATGCCGTTGGTTTACCGAGTGAAATGGGCATCGTTTGGGCGACGGCGATGTTGATGTTGATGTTGATGTTGATCAATATTTATTCCAGCTTGGTGGTACTG
>JBELME010000088.1:2530-6608 GCA_042096095.1 Enterovibrio sp. | reverse complement strand
GATGTTGATGTTGATGTTGATGTTGATCAATATTTATTCCAGCTTGGTGGTACTGATCAACCTTGATGTCCCCATGACCGTCGCGCAAGCCTCCATTTTGAGCACCCTTATTTTGCTTGCGCATTCCATGCCGATAGAGACAGGACTCGCGAAAAATCGGGTATCTCAATTTGGTGGACATTGTTGGTTCGCGTGGGTGGCGCTTACCTTTTAGGGTGGCTACTCCACCAAATCTACATGGCAACAGACGCGCTTCAACAGCCAGCCCATATGATTTGGCAGCCAAGCGTGACGGAAGATCCTTCCTTGTTAAGTTGGGCGCTTAACCAAGTTCAAAACTTGGTGTTGGTTTTCGTTATCATCAATGTCCTGATCTTCACCCTGAATATTCTCAAAGTGATTGGTGTGGAGAAGTTGATTGGTAAGGCTCTGAGTCCTTTTCTTCGCTTAATGGGTATCAGCAGAGAAGCGACAAACCTGACATTGATAGGCATAACGTTGGGCTTGTCTTATGGGGGTGGACTATTGATCAGCGAAGCGCAGAAAGGCCACATTGCGCCACGCGATATTTTCACCGCTATCACCTTACTCGGCCTGCTTCATAGCTTGATCGAAGACACCTTGTTGATGCTGGTGATTGGCGCCGATTTCAACACCATTTTCTGGGGAAGGCTGCTGTTTGCGCTGGTGCTTATCGGCATTATCGCGCGCGCGGCAAGGCTGCTTGATGGCGGCAGTTATGAGAAATACTTCTATCGCTCTGTTGTAAATTAGTTTTTCGTCACCACACAGTGAATCAAAAATAAAAACCGCCTCATGGGCAGTTTTTATTTTGATGCAAGGCATCAGAAAATGTGATCCGTTAGCGAATTTCCATGCCTTCCCTGCCCACTTCAAGCCAATCTGGCGTGCCATGCTTCATAAACCACGCATCGAGCTCGTGGCCTATGTGTGTGGCAATCATTTCTTTGGGCTGAAGCTTTTTATAGATCTCATTCGCACTAGCCAAACCACCGTGATTGGCATCGTCGTCTGCAGTGACATAACTACAATCCAACACCACCGCGTGAAGCTGTTCCTGACTGAGCAAAATGTCCATGCTACTCGCAGGTAAACCGTTGGTGTCCGTTAAGTACGCATATCGCTTATTCGCAAACTCGAATATAAATCCGAAAGTGATGCGAGAGTGGTGCATACATAACGGCGTGATACGAAGACCATTGATCGCGAACAGTTCACCATGACGAAGTATAGGTTTGTACTGTAAACAACCGGGGTGTTTAAGTAAGTCTGCACAGCCAGACGGATCATCAGGGCACCACACTGGAATGGGGGGAGGATTTCCCCATCTCAGGTGAAAAAAGCCCTGAACGTGATCCACGTTAAAGTGGGTCAACAAAAATCCGTGGTAGGTACCTGCTGGAAATCGCGCGTGCAGATCCATCAGCCCCGCGTCAATAAGTAGCCTTTCTTTGCAGCTTCCCCTTCCCCATTCAATCATTGCACTGCTGGGTTTTCTTTCAAACGCGGGTTGTCGCCTTGCACGATCGCATGCAGAGCAATCGCAGCCATAGAGCGGAACGCCACCCGCTGCTCCGGTTCCAAGCAGAGTCAACTTGAGCATTACGTTGTTTTCCCTAACCTAAATTAACTAACTGAATGACAACGAATATCCATGAATCGCCGTCCTATTGTTATGTTTTCTCTGAAACGTTTATACCCAATAGCTTCAAGATGCCTGCTTCAGCGAGCTTCTTCAGGCTATTGGTATATTTTCAAACGCGCAACGTTCGAACTTGCTAATAAGCTAATCAATACATAACAACACAATTGACATGCGAAACCTGTTGCAAAAACGAGCGTCGCCAAAAATAGAGTTTCTCAGGCAATTTTTTATGATTTTCTAGGCAGGAGTTTGTGACTATTGCAATATTGCAGAATGATATCTCTTATATGCACACAGGTTGTACGTAATTAGGTATAAAAGATAGTAAAGTGAATCGTGCCGAATCAAGGCATCATTCATACTCAACCTTGATGACCACGTCGTATGGTGTTTCAAGCGTTACTATATCGCCAAATTTAACGATGGTTTCAAGCGCCAATACCACCCCTGAAAACTGTGTTTTTTTATTCTCAATCATGTCCTTCCAAATATCATCCAAACGTAACCGTCGAGTATCATTAAACTCGTCGAGTTCAA
Organism: Enterovibrio sp.; assembly: GCA_042096095.1. GTDB lineage: Bacteria > Pseudomonadota > Gammaproteobacteria > Enterobacterales > Vibrionaceae > Enterovibrio. The sequence goes on along the minus strand of JBELME010000088.1, from coordinate 4,405 downwards.
CCGTGAGGCAATAGCGCCAAGCATCCCCATGCCCAGTCGCTTGATAGTCTGCCCCTAGTTCCCCAATTGAGCGTTTAGAAATCACCTCGAGATCAAAATTCGATAGCTTTTGCGTTTCCCAGTCAGACATGCATTTCTCCTTGTTTACTGAAAAGTGTAGACAAAGCATTGGAAAATAACGAATTGATAACGTCATTACGAAGGCTCAGCAGGGTTCAAAACACGCCCATGTGTGTCGCGCGAGATGCCTAAAAGAAACGGGAGCAATGCTCCCGTTTTTTCATTCACATGTCATCGTGATGATCAGTGCAGATTACTGGCCTGCGTTCATGGCATCCAGCTTTTCACCTACCGGGCCTGAGAAATTGTAGCCGTTATGCTGATCCCAGTTGATTGACCACGTCATGACACCGCCATAGTTCGGGTAATTAAACGCAGGAACAACCGTACCGCACGATGTGCCTTTGGTTAAGCAATCCAAGGCATCCAGAATGTTCTGGGTAGGTGCTTGCCCTGAGTTTGCAGAACTTGGGCCCGATGGCAAACCAATCGCAACTTGGTCGTCACGTAATGGTTCAAACATCTGTCCATTCGCTAGTTCAAAGCCTTCAATCAACATTTTGGATTGCGCGACCATCATGTCTACCGAGCCTTCTGGCGCTGCACCCGGCAGATACGGGTTAGGCATACCGCCGTTGTTGTAGAGCTGAACATGAAGAAGATCCAAGGTATCGCGCAGTTCATTGATCAATGGAATGTAGGCACCCCAAATACCACTGTATGCCACCATGCCACCTTGAACATAGGGGTGTTCTGGCGCCATGGTCAGGTACATGTCACCGCCCATATTTGCTTCAATTTGCTTCAATGCGCCCGGCAAACGTGCTTGGATTTGCGAACCGTGAAGCAGGTTAGACCCGCTTTCTAAGTCGATATCTAAGCCATCAAAGCCCCACTCTTTCACGATGTCAGTCAGACTCGCAACAAAGTTCGCTTCATCCACATCATTGTTCAACGTGATGGTACCTTCTGCGCCACCCAAAGAAAGCACAAACACTTTTCCTTGGGCTTGCAACGCCGCCATGTCTTGCTTAAAGCGTTGCGGATCCAACGCTGGGCAATCGCTGTAAATGTCACCGCTGTAGAGGTTAAAGTGCACGGTACCATCACTATTGCGATCATTTTCAGCAAACGCAATGTCGATGATGTCCCACGCCTCTGACATTTCACTGAGGTTCATCGGACAACCCGCGCCATTAACGAAATTGTGCCAGTAACCGATTAACTTGTGCTTCACCGCTGATTGCTCAAACACTTTTACAGTAACGCCGTCAGTCGTGGCGGTAAGACCATTACTGTCTGTTGCTTGTGCTGACACGGAGTAGCTACCAATTGCGCCTGGCGTCCAAACTGCGTCATACGGCGATGTTGTGTCTGTCGCAACAACCGAACCGTTAACAATGAAGTCGACTTTAGACACTGCACCGTTCAATGAACTGGCTTCTGCCGCAAGCGTAACCGCTTTGCCTAAGCCCACTGTTGTGCCCGCAGAAGGTGACGTCAAACTCGCCACCAAAGGTTGATCGCTGACATTGATCAACACACCCGCTTCCCCAGTGTTGCCTTCATTGTCAGTCGCCATCGCCGTTAAGCTGACATTGCCGTTGCCTGATGCGAGCCAATCCACGCTGTAAGGCGCGACAGTATCAACACCCAGGCTCTGGCCGGCCGCAAAGAATTCCACGCCATCAACACTGCCATCAGCGTCGGTTGCATCAACGGCAATATTCACCATTTCACCCGCGAGCACGGTGGCATTGTCTGAAGGTGATGTGAACGTCACTGTTGGCACGATGGCGCAAATGCCCAATTCAG
>JBELME010000088.1:0-2430 GCA_042096095.1 Enterovibrio sp. | reverse complement strand
GCCAGTGCGCACCCACATTCGGCTCATACGCCCATGCAGCATCCGACGAGCACCAACCCGCCACATCGCACTGATATTTGAAATTCGCGTTTTGAACGATATCGCCCACTAAATACGCGGTGCCTGCTTTGTAGGTCGGCACGCCCACACAACCACCACCCACGGCATTGCCAGACACAGCGACAGTAACCTCACCAGACCATGAAGAGATGTTGTCTTGATCCGTTGCTTTGGCTTTGAAGGTATGCGCGCCTTCAACAGCATCCCATCGTGCTTCATATGGCGCTGTGGTATCTGTGCTGATAACGGCGTTGTCGACATAGAAATCAACACGTGCAACGGAGCCATCTGCATCAGATGCATCCGCCGTCACGAGGACTTGATCACCCACTTTGATTTGAGAACCCGAGGTTGGGTTAGTCAAATCAACAAACGGCGGCAAATCCGTTGTTGGTGATGCCACAGAAACACTGACTTCATCTGAACGGCTCGCGCCTTCGTTGTCCGTCACCACGGCTGTGACAATGAAATTGCCTTGTTCTGCCGTCCAAGTCAGCTGGTAAGGCGCTTTTGATACCACGCCTAAACTGACATCATTTAAGAAGGAACTCAACATCAGAGACAGACCCGTCACTGTCAGAAGCAGATGCCGAGACCGTAATGACATCACCTTCGGTAAATTGGGCATTGTTCAGCGGGGAGTTAACAGACACAGAAGGCGGTTGATTCCCGCCTGTTGAATCACATTGGCCGCGCGGTTCCCACTCTTGCCAAGGGCCTGAATGATCGGCGGGGTTATTGCCTGTCGTCCACCAGTTTGCCTTATACGCATCGCCTTGATGCGCGACTTCTGTACCGCTGGTATAAATTGCGCTGCTTTCCCATGAAGGTAGGGAGTTACAGTCCACAGCCCACGCAGGGAATGCAGCAGCAATACCTAGCGTGACCGCGGAGTAGAGTAACGGTTTGTGCATGATGAGTATCCTTATCAATGTAGGGTTGAGGGATTTCCACTTTATTTACATCTTGAAATATCCCTTACTCATCATCAGTAAGTTCCAGTATTTGTACCAATTTAACTCGATGATATTTATTGACAATTACTGGAGCCTCGCAAAATGAGTCTCAGCCACTTGAAAGCCTCATTGTGAAATCTGAGACAACATCACCTTTTTCTTTTCTCATTCTCAAACGCAGCACTGATGAAACGTCTCTTATTGAATTATCTATATAAAAGCGAAGAATTTTTCGTGGCGGATAAGTGAGTAAGTCATGGTGAAAATACAGAACATGCAGAATAGAAGACGTACGTTAGTCACATTAGTGCTGACGACTGCAGCATTCTTCGCCTCGACCACCATCCTCTCTGCATCCACGCCCTCTAAAGCAAAGAGCAACCCCGAGCCCACCGTCTGGCGTTTCGGATTGGAAGAAATCGAAGGATCGCTGCAACACATCTACACCAAGGCGTTTAAAAAGCGTGTCGAAGAGAAAACCCAAGGCGCTATTGAGGTGGATATCTACTCGTACGGCACGCTGGGAGAATCAGAAGACCTGACTAACCTAACCGCGCAAGGCACAGTGCAGCTCGCCCACGCCTCAACCGGTATTTTGGGGAAACGCATTCCTGAAATGCAAGTGTTCACCTTGCCTTACTTGTTGTCTCAAGACAGCCAACGCAACAAACACATCCTTAGTTCAAACAACACGCTCTATGATGTTTTGGGCAATGTGCTGATAGACCAAAACCTGCGGCTTTTGACCTTATACAGTGAAGGCGACATGGTTTGGACGACCAATGAACCGATTCGTCATCCTCGTGATTTTGACGCGTTCAAAATGCGTGTCATGAGTGCCCCGCTAAACATAGATACCTTTCGATTATATGGCGCTGACCCTGTTTCACTGCCCTACTCTGAGATATACAGCGCGCTGCAATCCTACCGTGTCGATGGGCAGAGTAACCCGATATTCGCGATTGAAGAAATGCGGTTTTACGAAGTCACCGACTACATGATTTGGTCTGGTCAGCAGAAATTCATTACCTCAATCATCGCCAATCAAAGCTGGTATCTACACTTATCCGCGAGCCATAAAAAGGCGCTGCGAAGCACCATTTCCGAAATGACAGACATCATCCATGAACGTCAAGAAGCGCTCAATCGTGCGCAACTCGCCACCATTAAACGCGAAAAGCCAGACATGGTGATGTTTACTCTCAGTAGCCGACAAAAAAGGGCGTTTATGCAGCGGGCGCAGCCAGTGCGAGAGAAATACATTGAGATAACAGGGAAGCAAGGAAAGCGATTACTTGAAGCGCTAGAAGAAGCGTTTGATACAGGGCGATAATGGAAAACGGGCAGAAAAAATCCCCCTCTTTTCAGAGGAGGATTTTCGTTGTGCACGTCTTACCGATCCTATCGGCTGGTC
>JBELME010000087.1:0-14643 GCA_042096095.1 Enterovibrio sp. | reverse complement strand
ACTGGTTAGTGTTTTAGTTGTTTTTGCTAATCCATATCGATTCAGCAGAATAATGACGAAGTTTCACTAGCCAGACAATAGTGGATAGAAAATAGGATTAATAAACCAGTTTCATTAAATTAATCAGCACATAAAACCAAATATAATATCGATACTGGTTTATGAAGTAGGTTTTAAAAGGTTAAATCGTCAACATTTCAGCAACATATTTGTCTGTTATTTAATCGCGAGCAATATTGCCGCCTGTGGAGTAAGCGTGAGTAAAGGCTTCCAATTCAAACAATTTTCGATCGAAGACAACGGCTGCGGCATGCCAGTGAGTACTGACGGGGTGCTGCTCGGCACATGGGCAAATGTCGCTGAAGACGATGACGTGTTGGACATTGGAACAGGCACTGGCCTTTTATCGCTGATGCTGGCGCAGCGTGCTTTGGGCGCGAGAATCATGGCGGTCGATATTGATCAACACGCAGCAGAAACCGCGGCGTTAAACGCTGCCGCGTCGCCTTGGGCAAACAGAATCACGGTCGCACAACAAGATGTCACTGAGTGGGATATCTCCGCGCGGTTTAGCACCATCATTTGCAACCCGCCTTACTTCAATTCGGGCGAGCAAGCCAATGATGCACGACGTGCAACCGCGCGTCACACAGACACACTTTCGCACGCGATGTTATTAAAAGTGATAAATGCGCGACTTTTACCCACCGGGCAGGCGCATTTGATCTTACCCTCTGTAGAAGCCGACAAACTGATTGCATCGGCAGAAGCGCATCATCTGGTTTGCCAGCGGATCACAGAAGTAAAAGCGACACCCAACAAGCCTGTAACCCGAAAATTGATCACTTTGGTACCAAAATCGGCATTGCCGTCATCAATTTCAAGTGAAAAGACCGTAGCACAACACCTTGTAATTCAAAACAAAGGTGCATACACACCAGACTTTATTTCCTTAACGAAGGATTTTTACCTCAAGATGTGATGATCACGCTTGAAATTATCTCTATAATTCGCCTCTTACTTTGAGTGGAGAACATAACGCGTGCGAACTTTTGCTGAATTAGAACTGGATCCTCAACTGCTATTAGCGCTGGATGAAATGGGCTTTGAGCGACCAACAGCAATCCAAGCTGACGTGATCCCTCATGGTATGGATGGCCGTGACATTATGGCGTCTGCCCCTACGGGCACAGGTAAAACAGCTGCGTTTTTGCTTCCAGTGCTGCAACACCTGCTTGACTTCCCTCGTCAAAAACCAGGTCCAGCCCGCGTGCTGATCCTTACACCGACACGTGAACTTGCTATTCAGGTTGCTGACCAAGCACGTGAGCTGTCGAAGCACACTGACCTAAAAGTGTTTACCATCACTGGTGGTATCTCTTACCAAGAGCACGCTGAGATCTTAGGGAAAACCCAAGATATCGTGGTAGCGACGCCTGGGCGCTTGATGGAATACATCGATGCAGAGCGCTTTGATTGCCGCGCTATTGAAAGCCTGATCCTTGACGAAGCTGACCGCATGCTAGACATGGGCTTCGGAAAAACGGTTGACCGTTTGTCAGATGAATGTCGCTGGCGCAAGCAAAGTATGCTGTTCTCAGCAACGCTTGAAGGCAAAGGCATTGAGGGCTTCAAAACGGCAATCTTGACCGATCCTGTCGAAGTGACCGTTGAGCCACCGCGTCGTGAGCGCAAGAAAATCACCCAGTGGTACTACCGCTGTGACAACCTGAATCACAAGCATGAGATCTTGAAAGCCATTTTGGCGCACCAAGCAGAGCGCGCGATTATCTTCGTGAAAACCCGTGAGCGTCTTGCCGCACTGCGTACCATGCTGGAATCAGAGCAAATCAAATGTGGTTGGCTGCAAGGCGAGATGGCACAAGCGAAACGTAGCGCTGCGATCGAACGCTTCACAAAAGGTGAAATCAATATCCTGTTGGCGACGGACGTTGCTGCTCGCGGTATTGACGTGCCTGACATCAGCCACGTGATCAACTATGACCTTCCACGTACCGCAGACGTGTACTTACACCGTATTGGCCGCACCGCGCGCGCAGGCAAGAAAGGCAACGCCATTTCTCTTGTCGAAGCGCACGATCAGCCAATGATGGATCGTATTTGCCGTTACATGGAAGAAGACGTTAAAGAACGTTACGTCGAAGGCCTAAAACCGTCGCACAAAAAACCGCTTTTCAAGAAGAAAAAGAAAAAGCTACCAACCAAAGTGGTGAAAGCGAAAGCGAAGAAGAAAGCGAAAAAAGCAGCCAAAAAAGCCAGCTAATCACTTCGCAATATAAGCACTTGTGCTTATTAGCCAAAAAAAGGAGACGATTCGTCTCCTTTTTTATTCCTCTCTCCAAAACCTCAGCGAATTATTCTCACTGAAAAGCCGACCTCAACGACAGATCAGGCTTGCGAATCATCACAAAAACAGCACGAAGTGTTAACAAAAACGAAATATTTAAGACTATCATGCTATCCAACTATAAAAATACCAATCCAACGTTTTGTTTTAGAGGGATCTTTTAATGCAATCTTTCGTAGATTTTTTGAACAGTATAATTTGGAGCCCAGTCCTTATTTACTTGTGTTTAGGTGCAGGCCTATTTTATTCCATAGCCACGCGTTTTGTTCAGGTTCGCCAGTTTAACGAAATGTGCCGTCTGCTTCTGTCAGGGAAAAGCTCAGAGAAAGGTATCTCATCATTCCAAGCATTGGCCGTTTCGCTATCAGGCCGCGTTGGTACCGGTAATATTGCCGGTGTCGCCGCGGCTATTGGCTTTGGTGGCCCCGGTGCCGTCTTCTGGATGTGGGTCGTCGCCTTTCTCGGCGCAGCCACCGCATACACAGAATCAACGTTGGCACAGATTTATAAAGAAGATGATCACGGCCAATTCCGTGGTGGCCCGGCGTATTACATCGAGAAAGCCATGGGCCAAAAGTGGTACGCATGGATTTTCGCCATCGCAACCATTTTCGCGTGTGGTGTACTGCTACCGGGCGTACAATCCAACAGCATTGGTAATGCCATTGAAGCGGCGTTTGGGTCGGGCGAAATGATCGATACTGCCATTGGTACTATCAGCTTGGCCAAGGTCATTACCGGTTCGATCATCTCAATACTGCTTGGCTTTATCATCTTTGGTGGCGTAAAGCGTATCGCCAGTTTCACGCAAGTCGTGGTGCCTTTCATGGCATTGGCTTACATCATAATCGCGTTCGTCATCATTCTATTGAACATCACTGAAATCCCGGGGATTGTTTCAATGATCATCGGTGATGCCTTCACGCCAATGGCGGGCTTTGGTGCAGCTATCGGTTGGGGCGTTAAACGTGGCGTGTATTCCAACGAGGCAGGTCAAGGCACAGGGCCACATGCTGCTGCTGCGGCAAACGTTCAGCACCCGGCTCAACAAGGCTTGGTGCAGTCGTTCTCTATCTATATTGATACCTTACTCGTCTGTTCTGCCACTGCCTTCATGATCCTCATCACTGGCGCGTACAACGTACACGGTATGGGCGACGCGTATATCGTGCAGAACGTCGCGGCTGAAATTGCGGCTAACGGCCCTGTCTTCACGCAGCTTGCTATCGAAAGTACCATGCCAGGCTGGGGCAAACCTTTCATTGCCATCGCATTGTTCTTCTTCGCCTTCACCACCATTTTGGCTTACTACTACATCGCAGAAACCAACATTGCGTATATCCGCCGCAGCGTGAAGTTGCCGGGAATGATGTTCGTGCTAAAGCTCGTGCTGATGACCGCTGTATTCTACGGAACCGTCAAAGCAGCAAACCTTGCATGGGCGATGGGTGACGTGGGTGTTGGCTTAATGGCATGGCTAAACATTGTTGGCATTCTCACCATTTTCTTCTTGGGCAGACCGGCATTGAAAGCATTGAAAGACTATGAGCGCCAACAAAAAGAAGGTGTAGAGAACTACACCTTCGATCCGGTGAAACTCGGCATCAAAAATGCGGATTATTGGGAGCGTCGTTTCGCGCGTGAGCAAGGTGAAAGCACAGCACAAAACAACACGGATGAAGCCCCTAGCAAACCAGTTAACCCAACGGCGTAATATTGATGAGTGTGACCTGTTGCACTTGTGTTAACTGCACCTTGCCACTGCTTAACCAAAAACATCCCGAAAAAAAAGGTTAGCCTCGGCTAACCTTTTTTATTTGCTATCGGGCGTTTTCTAGCAACCGCGAATCACTGCTCTTCGCGCTTGAACACCAACTCTTTGTCGTTAGATTCTTCTTCGCTGAACCAATAGCCTGCACGATCGAAGGCTTTCAACCCTTCAACGCTGTCGATACGCTCATCAATGATGTATCTCGCCATCATCCCACGGGCTTTCTTGGCGTAGAAACTGATGACCTTGTACTGGCCGTTTTTGCAGTCTTTGAAGACTGGCGTGACGATCTTTCCGTCCAGCTTCGCAGGTTTCACCGCTTTGAAGTATTCGTTGGAAGCAAGGTTAACGATCAGCGTGTCATTCTGTGCTGCCAGCGCTACATTCAATTCGTTAGTGATGATCTCACCCCAGAATTGATAGAGGTTTGTGCCGCGTTCATTCGCCAGCTTTGTGCCCATCTCCAAACGGTACGGCTGCATCAAATCCAGTGGACGAAGTAAGCCATACAAGCCAGACAACATACGCAGGTGATCTTGTGCCCACGAGAAATCGTCATCACTCATACTTTCAGCTTCAAGGCCAGTATATACATCGCCTTTGAATGCCAATACTGCAGGGCGAGCATTGTCTGTTGTGAATGTCGGCGACCATTCTGCAAAGCGTGCTACGTTTAACCCCGCGATCTTATCGCTCACTTTCATTAAGCCAGAAATGTCCGCAGGCGTGAGCTTACGACACACTTCAATCAGCTTCTCTGAATGCATGGTCAGCGTTGGCTGAGTATGACGCTCAGTGGCCAATGGCGATTCGTAATCCAAGGTTTTCGCAGGTGAAACCACGATAAGCATAATGTTCTTCCCTCAATGTTTACTTGCTAAAAGATTAACATTTAAAGGCAAAAAAGCCACGCGGTGAGGCATGGCTTTTTGCTATGGCTCTGATGGGTTTTCCCTATAACGACGCCATTCTGTTACCGTGTGGTTTTTTCTTCCACATTTTCAGGCGCTTTGCCCCATACACCCGACTCAATTTGATTCAGCATGTCTGGGTATTGGCGGCTATCAAAAGTGGGCACTTTGCCATGCTTGAGCTGTTGGTTGTAATCCTTAGCAAGCTTGATCACCGTGCCAGACAACAACAAGATGGCGATCATATTAACAATGGCCATCAAGCCCATTGAGGTATCAGCCATTACCCATACAATCGGTAACTCAGCCAAGGCTCCAAACATTACCATGCCCAGCACGATACAGCGGAAAACATTCAGCCCTACCTTGTGGTTATGCTCAAGAAAGATGAGGTTAGTTTCAGCGTACGAGTAGTTTGCAATGATCGACGTGAACGCGAAGAAGAAAATCGCCACGGCTATGAATATTCCGCCCCACTCACCCACTTGGCTAGACAGCGCGCGTTGGGTCAGCTCAATGCCCGTAATATCGCTACCCGGCATGTATTCACCCGACATTAAAATGATCGCAACGGTCGCCGAACAAATCACAATGGTATCAACGAACACACCCAGCATCTGCACATACCCTTGTGATGCAGGGTGAGGCGGATAAGGCGTTGCCGTTGCCGCAGCATTGGGCGCAGACCCCATACCGGCTTCGTTAGAAAACAACCCACGTTTGATCCCTTGAACCATGCCCTGCGCCACGGTGTAACCCAATGCACCCGACGCTGCTTCTTCTAAGCCAAACGCACTGCGGAAAACCAGTGATAGCACGTCAGGGACTTTCTCAAGGTTGGTGAGCATCAAGTAGACCGCAAGCACAAGGTACAAGAGCGCCATCATGGGTACGATGATCTCTGCAGTGCGGGCAATTTTGCGAATGCCGCCGAAAATAACAAAGGAAGACAAGATAACCAGCGCGATACCGACATAAAGGGGATCTGCACCAAACGCGACGTAAGCGGCTTGGGTGATAGAGTTTGCTTGCACTGAGTTAAACACAAGGCCAAACGCGATAATGAGCAAGACAGAGAACACCACGCCCATCCAACGCATGCCTAAGCCTCTTTCCATATAGTACGCAGGGCCACCACGGAAATTTCCGTCTTCATCACGGATTTTGTAGAGCTGTGCGAGCGTGCTTTCGGCAAACGCTGTTGCCATACCTAAAATGGCGATAAGCCACATCCAGAATATTGCGCCAGGGCCGCCAAGCGTCAACGCAACAGCGATACCCGCCATGTTTCCTGTACCAACACGCGCCGCCAAACTGGTGCACAACGCTTGGAAAGACGAAATGCCGTCTTTATCTGATTTGCGGCTGTTCTTCATCACTTTAAACATGTGACCAAAATGACGCACTTGGATAAACCCAAGACGCAGCGTGAAGAAAATACCACCGCCAATCAGGAGATAGATCAACACTGATCCCCAGATCAGGTCGTTCAAAAAATTAACCAGACTTACCACGCCTACCTCTCTGTACGCATAAACATTCTTGCCAGCGAAAACGTCTCCAACGAGGGAGCGTGTGACTTGAAGTGACAAGCAAAAGAAACCTGCTTATCAAAAGATGCGGATGCTTCGAACCCAGATCGGCTCGACATCCCTTTGAATGTATTGTTTTAGTATTGGTATTGCAGGTGTTACCAGCAATTTTCCGCGAGATGATGAAGGTAGCGCCTATAAAAATCAATATGCATTTAAACTTATACTTATGTTCGTTTGTTTTTATTTTCTGGCCTCCTATCGCGACTTATGATGCTTTTTAGTTACAAACAAGAAACATCTACTTTTGGCTCTGTATTTTTCGTTTTGACGGCCAAAATATTTAGAGCACATAACATTTACCATCCTAGCGCGTTGCTGCCACTGCGCTTTTCCCGACATTCACTTAAAAACACCATTTGGCTTCTTTGCGACAACTTTCGCCTATGCCACTGTACGCATTTCGTCCAATTATTCACCTTAGGTGATTTGCATCTCATAAAAACTTCACCCAAGTGCAACAAATGAGAAACACTTCAATTTTATTTTGGAGAAGGTTTGATACTTAAATAGCGACCGCTAAGGAAAAAAGAGGTGAATTATGGATAGCTTTGCCTTCAACGAACTTTTTGACCAAGATCGCCCACAACGCGGTGGACGAACCAAACAAGCTAAACGTAAATGGAGAGAGATCGAAGCATTGCAGGACAGGCAACGCTTGCGTAAAGAGCTACAAGATATCGATATGCTTGGTGACTTGAACGACGGTGATTTTGATCTTTAACCTTCTCGTTCAGTGTTCGTAGAAACCTCCCACGCACGACATACTGTGCGCAGTACCGGATTCATAAAAGGCACCTTCGAAAGGTGCCTTTTTATTTTACCGCCCGACAAGTACCCCAAAAAAATTCGTTAGATCGCCGCCGCCAGCTCTTTAAATTTCGCAGACACATTCTCACCAAACAGCGGATCATGCTCATCCTCATCCCAACGTGCTTGCAGCATATCCCAATCTCCTGCAGTCATCGTCCTTTCAATCACAGGCAAGATGGATTTCTCTTCAAGTTCTAAATGCGCGCGCTGTGCCATGACAAAGTTATTGAGCTTTTCGGCAAGCACATCCAATGGGATCACCGCGTCCATCAGCACCATATCAATGGTCAATGCAAAATCAGCCGTGAGCGCTGCTAACGCTTGATGATCACCATCCAGTGCGGCAACACGTTCAGCATCAACATAATGCTCAATGTAATAGTGGTAAATCAGATCTTCTTTGGGGTGATGGTATTTTTCGGCGTGTTCTTGCAGGTAAACAACCACATCTTTAATCAGGCTGTAATTCACGGCTTTTTCTGCGCGGATTGCGGACAGCTTTTCCGTAAGCAACTGTAGTAAGCGGTTTATATTATTGTGATCTTTATGAATGCTGGCTAATAACATAGCACCTCCCTGTCTTTATTCACACGAACTTACCCAGTCTATCGAAGCCGTGAGATGACAAATTGCGTATGGTCATTTTTTGCGCAGTTATTTCAAAGGGAGGGTAGAAATAAGAAAACCCGCCATCAGCGTCACTGATGGCGGGTCATTCACACGCAAACGTCTTGAAACGATGCCGCGTAAGGAGGTTACCGTAAGGGCAATATCACTCTAAGACGGGCTGCCAATCGATCAGCGATTTCCCTTGTTCGCTCAAAAACTGATTCGTTTGAGAGAAATGCCCACACCCCAAGAACCCGCGGTGCGCAGACAATGGTGAAGGATGCGGCGCTACCAATACATGATGACGTGTTCGGTCAATCACGCGTCCTTTTTTGCGCGCATGTGCGCCCCAAAGCAGGAAGACAACGCCATCAGTGTGCGCATTTACCCCTGCAATCACACGATCAGTAAAGGTTTCCCAGCCAAGGTTGGCATGAGAGTGTGCATTGCCTTGTTCAACCGTCAACACGGTATTGAGGAGTAACACGCCCTGATCAGCCCAGCTTTTCAAGTAACCGTGATTCGGGATAGAAAAGCCCTCAATATCCTGCGCGAGCTCTTTGTACATGTTGACCAGTGAAGGTGGGGTTTTCACCCCCGGTAAGACGGAGAAGCAAAGCCCGTGCGCTTGATTCGGACCGTGGTAGGGGTCTTGGCCTAAAATCACCACTTTCACGTCACTGAGTTCTGTAAAGCGAAAGGCATTGAACACATCCTCAGCGGGAGGAAATACCACGGTGCCACTTTCACGCGCCTCAGCCACATAGGCCATGGTCTGTTTAAAGTAATCTTGCTCTTTTTCCCGACCGATCACTTCATGCCAGGTCACTGCCTCTGTCATTGCTACTTCGTCCTTACTTGGTTCAAAAACGTTATTCTACACCCAAAACAACCTGTCACGGCTTACGCCGTGGCGACTTGAAATTGACGCAATAAGCGAATCTCTTCCGCCCAACGTTCAGGTTTGATGGTTTCTAAAATAAGTGGGATGCCATCAAATCGTGCATCTTGCATCAGCACTTCAAAACACGCCAACCCAATTTCGCCTTCGCCTAATGCTTGGTGACGGTCGACACGGCTTCCTAAGGGGGTTTTGGCATCGTTAAGGTGCATGCCGCGAAGGAACTCAAACCCTACGATGTCGCCAAATGCATTGAACGTGTTTTCCGCTGCACTGTGCGTACGTAAATCATACCCTGCCGCAAACGCATGACAGGTATCAATACAGACACCAACGCGCTGTTTATCTTCAACCTGCTCGATGATGCTCGCAAGCTGCTCAAATGACCACCCTAAATTCGTGCCCTGACCTGCGGTATTCTCGATCGCCGCCACCACATTCGGTACGGCTTGATGCGCAAGGTTGATCGATTCCGCAATCAAGGACAAACACGATGCTTCACTGATTTTCTTGAGATGGCTACCAGGGTGGAAATTGAGCAATGGCAGACCCAATTGTTCACAGCGTTGCATTTCGTCGATGAATGCATCGCGCGACTTAATCAATTTCTCTTCTTCGGGCGCCCCCAAGTTAATCAGGTAAGAGTCATGCGGCAAAATGGCCTCAGGGACAAAACCCAGACGCTGACAATTCGCTTTAAATGCCGAAACCGTGCTGGATTCCAACGGTTTGGCTACCCATTGGCGTTGGTTTTTCGTGAACAATGCAAACGCATTTGCGCCTAATTCGGCCGCGTTGGCAGGCGCTTTGTCTACGCCACCCGCAGCAGAAACGTGTGCTCCAATAAATTTCATTTTCTCTCCGCCCACTTCTTGCAGGGTATGTATTCGCTTTAGTAACCGACAACATTTTAGGTTACATCAAGGGTGCTAAGAAGGCTTTTTCGATGGGAATACAAATACAAAATATGTAGTTATTTTATTACAAAAGAAAGTCACTCATACACACCACCCATGTTATCGAGTTGTTTAAAACCAAATACTTGTCATTTTATTGATGTGGGACAAGAAACACAGCCTAGAATTCCCGCATATTTTAGTTGTAATTTGACCAAAATCAAAATAACCTTACATATAGTAAGGTATACAGTACCCAGCTCATCAAAAGATGGAAAAATAAAACCACTAAGGCCTATCAAGGGGAAAGTTTATGATCACTGGTATTCAAATCACTAAAGCAGCAAACGACAACCTGTTGAACTCAATCTGGTTGCTGGACAGCGAAACCAACGAAGCGCGTTGCATTTGTGCACAATCTGGCTTCGAAGCTGACCAAGTTATCCCTGCCGCTGATCTGGGTGAGTACGAGAGCCGCGACATCGCGATCGAAGTACCTGCAAAAATCGAAGGTGGCCAACACCTGAACGTAAACGTACTTAAGCGTGAAACACTGGAAGATGCAGCTGCACACCCAGAAAAATGCCCACAGCTAACGATCCGTGTATCAGGCTACGCAGTGCGTTTCAATTCACTGACTGTTGAACAACAGCGTGACGTTATCGCACGTACCTTCACTAACTCTCTGTAATAGATTCTTCTACACAGATAGCTAGAATGAAAAAACCGACCCTAGGGTCGGTTTTTTGTTTACGCATTCCGCCTTTCAGTGGGGCTTTTCTTAGCCAGCCACTTCCATCAGGTAAGCACGGATTTGCGCAAAATCAGCATCGCGTTCAGCCGACAGCAATTCCATCACTGCATGCTTCGCCAGTGGACCTGGCAATGGAATGTCTTGCCCTAGAATGTCATCGACTGATTCTTTGAACTTCGCAGGGTGCGCCGTACAAAGGAACAGGCCGTATTCACCATCCTGCAATTGCTCTTCCAACAAGCGGTAGGCAATCGCACCGTGTGGTTCACACAAGTAACCTGCGTCAAACATGGCTTTCAGTGTTTCTGCCGTTTCTTCGTCATTCACTGCGCCAGATGCCAATTCGTTCAAGCCCCACCCTTTTCGCTGGCAAAGCTCTTCGATACGTGGCCAGTTGTTTGGTTGGCTCACGTCCATCGCATTCGACAATGTTGGGATTGTTGGGGTTGGCGTCCACTCACCGGTTTTCAGGTAGCGAGGTACGGTGTCGTTTACGTTGGTCGCCGCAATAAAGCGCTTGATTGGCAAACCAATCGCTTTTGCCAGCAAACCTGCCGTCAAGTTACCAAAGTTGCCACTTGGTACTGAAACAACCAAATTTTCACGCTGTGCAGGGGTCAGCTGAGAAGCTGCTTCGAAGTAGTAGCAAATCTGCGCCATCAAACGGCTGATGTTGATAGAGTTTGCCGAGTTAAGGCCAATGGCTTGGCGAAGCTCTGCATCATCAAATGCGTCTTTCACCATGGTTTGGCAATCATCAAAGGTGCCGTTAATGGCCACAGTGTGAATGTTTCCACCTAGCGTGCAGAACAGTTTTTCTTGCAGCGGGCTGATTTTGCCTTTCGGGTAAAGGATAACAACGTTGATGTTTTCCATGCCGTAAAACGCATGGGCAACCGCTGCACCCGTATCACCCGAGGTTGCCGTCAAAATAGTCACTTTGCCGCCGTCAGAAACGGCTGCAAGCGATTGCGCCATGAAACGACCACCAAAGTCTTTAAACGCCAGTGTCGGGCCATGGAATAGCTCTAACGCGCTGACTCGGTCAGTGACTTTTTCGACTTTTGCTGGGAATTGGAATGCATTTTCAACCATCGCACGCACGGTTTCTTCCGGCAATTCATCACCGATAAAGGCAGACAAGATGTCGGTGCTGCGAGAAACGAAATCTTTCTCTAGCAATGCATCAACATCATCAAATGCGGGTAATTCACTTGGGAAGAACAAGCCTTGGTTACGACCAAGACCTTGTTTTACTGCTTGTCCGAACGAGACCTGCTCGTCGTTTTCCTTAATATTGTAAAGCTTCATAGTTCACTTCCTGTCACGGTCGATCCGGTCACATCCAATCGACAGACGTGGACAAATCCTTCTTCATTTTGAACGTAGTTATCCTGTAGCCACTTCGCCACACGCTCGGCAATCTCTTTGTCATCAGTGATGCTAAAGAGTGTTGGGCCTGAGCCTGAGATGCCAGTTGCAAGCGCACCCGCTTCTGTCGCATAGCGTCGAGCTTGTGAAAACCCTGGCAGCAATTTCTCACGATACGGCTCTGCCACCACATCTTTGATCATACTCGCTGCCAATTGCGGCTGACCAGAGTAACAGCCATGAATGAAGCCTGCCAGATGACGACCGTGATTAATCACATCTTGGCGACGATATTGCGCAGGCAAAATGGCACGTGCTTCAGCGGTCGGCACTTTAATCCCCGGGTACGCCATGACCCAGTACCATTCATCGAAACAGGGCACTTGCTGGCTGATGATACCGTTTTGCTCAACCATCAACTGCAAACCGCCGAGGTAACAAGGGGCGACATTGTCGTAGTGCAAGCTCCCAGAAATAGCCGCTTCCATTTCCCCCATTAGCGCCAACAAGGTCGTTTCATCAAGGGCGTTATCATGGAAACGGTTAAGCGCATCCAAGGCTGCAACAATGGAACATGCACTAGAACCTAGACCCGAACCAATCGGCATGTTCTTTTCTAGCGTCATGGAGACAGAGCGAACCGTCGCACCCTGTTTTTCCATTTCACGACAAAAGACCAAGTAACTTTGATAAACAATGTTTTCTTTCGGGTCAGTCGGCAGCTTATCAACAAAGCTGCCAACACAGTTGAGGGAAAATGGCACATCGCCACCGTCGGTCACTAAGACGCGGTCACCCAATAAGGTGCCATCAACAGGCGACACTGCCGCCCCCAAAACGTCAAAACCAACACTGACATTCCCGATAGACGCGGGTGCGTAAACCACAACACTCATGGTTAAACCCCCAGTTTCCAGCCAAGTGTACGCATCAAGTCTGCAAACACACCTGCCGCGGTAACTTCAGTGCCCGCACCGTAGCCTCGCAGTACCAATGGAATTGGCTGGTAGTAACGGCTGTAGAACGCGAGCGCATTCTCGCCTTCTTTGATCTTGAACATAGGGTCATCTGCATCAACCGCTTGGATCTTCACAGAACATTGACCGTTGTCGATGCTGCCAACATAGCGCAACACTTTGCCTTCGCTGCGCGCTTCGCCCGCAATCTTATCAAAGTAAGCATCGGCCTCTGGCAATTTCGCCATGAATGCGTCTACATCACCTGACGCATCAAAACCCGGTGGAAGCGCCGGCTCAACATCGACGTCTTCAAGCTCTAAGTTCATGCCCGCCTCGCGCGCGAGGATCAACAGTTTACGCGCCACATCCATTCCCGATAGGTCATCACGAGGATCGGGCTCGGTGAAGCCACTTTCACGTGCAACGGTTGTTGCCTCGCTAAAGCTTTGGCCTTCATCCAATTTACCAAAGATGTGTGACATTGAGCCTGACAAGATACCGGTAAATTTCTCAAGTTCGTCACCCGCAGCAATCAAGTTCTGCAAGTTTTCGATAACAGGTAGGCCGGCACCCACCGTGGTGTCGTACATGAATTTACGGCGACGAGCACGCGCTGAATTGCGCAGTTGCTGGTAGTACGCCATGCTCGCGGTGTTGGCTTTCTTGTTCGGGGTGATCACGTGGAAGCCTGATGACAAGAAGTCAGCATATTGATCAGCAATCGATTGATCGGAGGTACAGTCAATGAACACTGGGTTGATCACGTGGTTTTGTTGTACTAAACGCACCATGCTTGGTAGGCTAAAGCCTTCTTCAGCGGTTGCGAGCGCTTCACGCCAGTTATCTAGGTCAATGCCTTTGCTATCCAGCTTCATTTGACGGCTGTTCGCAAGACCACAAACGCGGATCACGATGCCTTGCTCTGCAAGTTTGGTTTGCTGGCGCTTCACCTGCTCAACCAACTCACCGCCGACACCGCCCACACCCACAATGAAGACATCAAGGTAATGGTTACTGTTGAACAAGTTTTCGTGACACGCTTTCACCGCTTCCGACACTTTATTGTTCGGGATAACCGCTGAAATAGAACGCTCAGAAGAGCCCTGTGCAATCGCGACGATATTGACGTTTACTTCCGCCAGTGATGTAAAGAACTGAGAAGCCACGCCTTTCGCGGTACGCATGGCGTCACCCACCAAAGACACGATCGCTACGTCATCTGTAAAATCAACAGGCTCTAGTAGGCCATCTTTGAGTTCCAGTTCAAAGCTGTCATGTAACGCGCGTTCTGCCAATGCTTTATCGTCGGACTCGATACAGAAGCTGATGCTGTACTCTGAGGAAGACTGCGTAATCAACACGACAGACACACCTGCCGCCGACATTGCACCAAACACACGCGCCGCCATGCCCACCTACATCCCCATTGGCGCAACGGCGCTTGGTTTTGGACATGCGTTTTTGGGCAAGCGGCCAGAGAGTGATTTGCATTTGGGCTTGGGTGAAATGTTTGCCCGCGCGGTGACAGAATTGGGCGCGAATATCGCGGCATTTTTCTCGCAAACCCCGGGAGATTGGACTTATTTGGTCGAATTTTGGCACACAGTATTTTTCCCTTGGATGATCGGCGGGGTGGTGCCGGGGGTCATCTCAGGGCTGGTGATTTACGCTATTACGGTCCCAGCTATTCGCGTATAT
>JBELME010000086.1:0-14903 GCA_042096095.1 Enterovibrio sp. | reverse complement strand
TGCTGGGCATTCACATGGCTGACGACGTGGAGAAATACATAATCCGCCTCGTGATGGCGACCCGTGAGCCAAGCCGCTACAGCGATCAGTTGGCGGCATGGTTGCAAATGGGGGTTAGCCCGCGCGCCACACTCGCACTCGACCGCTGCGCCCGTGCTCACGCATGGCTTGCGGGACGTGACTTCGTGACCCCGGAAGACGTGCAAGCCATGGCCTACCCTGTGCTGCGTCACCGTCTGTTGCTGAGCTACGAAGCGCAAGCGGAAGGCATTGATGCTGATAGCGTGGTGCAACACCTCATTGGTCAGGTTGCCAGTGTATGAGCGTCAGCAACGCCCATAGCGCTTCCCCCTCACAGGCGCTGCCCGCGCACAGCGATGGCGTGAACCTGTGTTTGGCGGAACTGCTTCATTATCGACAACAAGCGGTGCGCTGGTTACCTCCCGCGCTCAGCATTTGGTCGCAATTGAGCGGGCAACATGGCAGCCGACACAAAGGCCGCGGCATGAACTTTTCTGAGGTGCGTCCTTATCAGCCGAGTGATGATATTCGCTCGATTGATTGGCGCGTCACAGCGCGCACGGGGAAAACGCACACCAAGCTGTTCACCGAAGAACGCGAACAGCCGGTAATGCTCGCCATCGATCTCAGCGCCAGCATGAAGTTTGGTTCGCAGTTGATGTTGAAATCCGTGCAAGCCGCGCACTTTGCCAGTCTGCTCAGTTGGCTCGCGGTGAGTCAGCAAGATCGCATTGGTGCGGTGATTTATAACGGCGTGCGTTTACGCGAATGCAAACCGACGGCAAGACAGCAAGGGCCACTCAGCATTATTCATGCCTTGATGGAAGCTCACGCGGAGATGCTGGCCGTTGATACCGCTTCCGTTAACAGGACCTCTGATAACAGTACTCCGCAAGCAGGCTGGCAAAACATGCTGCGCCATTTGCACCACTTGTGCCCGAAAGGCAGCGAGATTGCCGTCATCAGTGATTTCTATTCACTGACGATGGAAGACAAGCGCCGACTGAGCCAATTGCGCCAGCATAACCGCGTCCAATTCATTCAGGTTTCTGATCCGCTCGAACAAGGACAAACCGCGTTCCGTGGGCATGAACTGGTGGCTGACAGCAAACAGACCGCATGGCTTGATTTCTCTGCCCGTAAAACCCGTGATGGGTTAGCGGAGCAGTATCAACGTCACCAAGCATTTATCGTCGAATTGGCGCGATCGCTGGCGATCCCTTTGCATTCGGTCACTGCTGCACAGTCCCTGCTGCAGCAACTGGGTAAGAACACGAATAAGGCAACGATGTAAACATGGCGACTCCAACGTCAAACACACTTCCTTTGGCTGATATCCACCTTCACACCGCGCCGGGCATGTGGCCGCTGGCATGGGGATGGTGGCTGGTTATCGCCGCAACACTGGCGTTGATCATCGCCATTGTGATCGGGCTTCGCGCACGAGCAAATAAAACCCGCGCGCAGAAACAAGCTCTGCAAGCACTGGACACAGTCACCGCTTTGGCTGGCATGAATGCCCTGCTCAAACGCGCGGCATTAAGCTATTTCGATCGTGAACACGTGGCAGGTTTAACCGGCGCTGCATGGCTTCGCTTTCTCGACGAACAGTTGCCCGCGTCGAAACGCCCTATGGGTAATCACGGCTTTTCCGCCCACCAAGATCTTTGGCAGAAAGGCATTTTCTCCAAAGAAGGGTTATCCGACACTGAGCTAGCGACGTGCAAAGCGCTCACTGAACGCTGGCTTAAACACGCTTTGCCGCCAAAGGCCTCGCGTGCATCTTCGTACACACCGGCGGCGAAGGAGGAAAACCATGTTTGAATTTACATGGTGGTGGGCGTATGCCCTGCTTCCTTTGCCTTGGCTGGTGTTCAAATTGGCGAAACCCATTCCGCGCCCTGCCGCCATTCACTTGCCGCGCTTACCAGAAGGGCTTGGCGAGAAACAAGGCACCAGCCGCCTTAAGCATGTATTGATGGCGCTGTTCTGGCTCTCGCTCGTTACCGCCTTGGCGCGCCCAATGTGGTACGGCGACCCGATTCAGATCCAGCCCGAACACCGCGACATGATGCTTGCCGTCGATTTGTCAGGTTCAATGGACATTGAGGACATGGTAACCGCTAACGGCAGCACCACAGACCGCCTCACTGCGGTGAAAAGCGTGTTGTCTGATTTCATTCAAAAGCGCTCTGGCGACCGTTTGGGGTTGGTGCTGTTCGCGGATCATGGTTATCTGCAAACCCCACTGACGCTGGATCGCAACACAGTGGCGCAACAGCTTGATCGCGCGGTTCTCGGTCTGATCGGCAAAAGCACGGCCATTGGTGAAGGGCTGGGCGTTGCGACCAAAACCTTTATCGACAGCAAAGCGCCACAACGGGTGATCATCTTACTCAGTGACGGTGCGAATACCGCGGGTGTTATCGAGCCGCTGGAAGCGGCGCAACTGGCAAAAGACAACGATGTCACCATCTACACCATTGGTGTCGGCGCAGAACAAATGCGTCAACGTAGTTTGTTTGGTTCTCGCATGGTGAACCCGTCGCAAGATCTCGACGAAAAAACCATGACGCAAATTGCCAAGATGACAGGCGGCGAGTATTTCCGCGCACGCGATCCCAAAGAATTAGAAACGATTTACCAAATCATCGACCAACTTGAACCCATCTCCAGCGCGCAACAAACCTGGCGTCCGCGTGATGAGCTTTTCCGTTTCCCGCTGGCCTTCGCGCTAGTGTTGTCGGTGGTGATTGTTGTGGTAAGGAGGCGTCATGGCTGATTTTACCTTTATGTATCCCCAATGGTTACTCGCGGCGCTGCCGTTGGCATTGCTATTACCTTGGGTAAAAGGAAAGGCGCAAACATCGGGCTTGATCGCCCCGCACCTTTCCAATCTCTTGTCAGGCAATCGCGCCGAATCAGGAAAACAAAAACGTTGGCCGCTGGCCGTGTTAGCCATTGCTTGGCTGCTGAGTGTGCTCGCATTGGCTGGCCCAAGTTGGCAGAAAAATGAAATGCCTGTCGTGAACCTGGCGGGGGCGCGTGTGCTTGTCATGGACATGTCACGCTCCATGTATGCCACCGATGTGTCGCCTAATCGCCTGACACAAGCGCGCTTTAAAGCATTAGACATGTTGCCCGGCTGGAAAGAAGGCAGCACAGCTTTAGTGGCGTATGCCGCTGACGGTTACATCATCAGCCCATTAACAGACGATGCATCAACGTTAAAAACCCTGCTCCCAGAACTCTCGCCGGAGATCATGCCCATCCCCGGCAGCAATGCCGCTGCGGGCGTGGTGCAAGCCATGGAATTGCTTTCACAAGCTGGCTTCGCCGACGGTGACATTGTGCTGATCACCGATGGCATGACCGAGCGTGAATCCAAGGCCACATTAGATGCCTTGGATGGCAGCCAGTATCGCGTGTCAGTGCTCGCCATTGGTACGCAGCAAGGTGCGCCGATTCAGCTGCCAGACGGCAGTTTGATCGAACAAAACGGCACGCTTGTGGTGGCAAAAGTCAGGTTGGATACCTTGTCGCCCATCACCAAAGCGACAGGCGGTATTTTGCAAATGTGGCAACCGACCAATCGTGATGTCGACAACATTGTCGCCTTCACCGAAAAACCGAGAGATGGCGCTGCACAAGGGAAGAGTAAATCAGTGGAAGAACGTTTGAATGCGGGCTATTGGCTGATCATTCCCGTGCTTTTGCTGGCGTTATTGGGGTTTCGTCGTGGCCTTGTTCTGGCGTTAATGTTTGTGATGGTGCCGATTCATCCCGTATCCGCTGCCGTGTTCCAAACCGATGACCAGCACGCCTATGCTCGGTTCGAATCCGGCGACTTTAAACAAGCTGCCAATGGCTTTTCATCCCAAGAATGGAAAGGGATCGCGCAGTATAAAAACGGGGATTACCAAGGGGCAA
Organism: Enterovibrio sp.; assembly: GCA_042096095.1. GTDB lineage: Bacteria > Pseudomonadota > Gammaproteobacteria > Enterobacterales > Vibrionaceae > Enterovibrio. Next base: position 10,952 of record JBELME010000086.1, on the reverse strand, counting down.
TCGATACGTTATCGGCGCTTGATGACCCTACATCTCGCTACAACTTAGGCAATGCCTATGCGCAAGCCGGTGAGCTGGAAAAAGCCCAAGAAACCTTTGAGTCTGTGCTGAAAAACGACCCAAACAATGCTGATGCCAAAAAGAATTTGGATGTGGTGAAACAGGCGTTGGAGCAAAAACAGCAACAGCAGCAAAATCAGGATTCATCAGGCCAACAGTCTGATCAGTCACAGTCAGAGCAATCGCAATCCGATCAACAGCAAGGCGATGAAAGCCAATCGTCGCAGGATCAGAGCAGCGGTCAAAACCAAGAAGGCAACGACCAACAAGGTCAGCAGAATCAAGATCAACAACAGGGACAAAACAGCGATCAGCAAGGGCAATCTGATCAGCAACAAAGCGACGCGCAATCAGACGAACAATCGGGACAGTCCTCTGACGGCGAGCAAGAACAAGCGCAAAACGCGCAACGCCAAGCTGAGTCAGAATCACAGCAAGGCGAAGAGCAGGCTCAAGGCGCACAAGCATCCGAATCCCAACCCCAAGAAGGTGAAGAAGGCGCTGAAGCTGACGCGCAAGGAGAAAGCGCAGAAGCAGGCGACAATCAAGATGGCCTTTCCGCCAGCCACCCGGTGTTGAAAAAACTTGAGCAAGTGCCGAATGACACCGCAGGACTGATCCGCGCACAAATGCTTTTACAGGCGAGGCAGAAAGACATGCCAGCGCCAACAGAAAATTCATGGTAAACGCACAATGACAAAGCAGAGAATTGCATTGAACTCACTATCACAGCGCCTTAAATGTCTATCACTCATGGTGATAATGCTTATGGCTTCATTGCCGCTTTCGGCGTCAGCCGCAGACGCGGTTGCCACTGTCTCTAAAAACTTGGTGGCGGTAAATGAGCCGTTTCAGTTGACCCTGTCTATCAATGACAGCGTCGACACGGACGATCTCGATTTGATCCCACTTGCGAAAAACTTCACGTATGGCCGCCCGAGTGTCAGTAACAGCACCTCCATCATCAATGGCGACATGACTCGGAAGACAGAAATTCGCGTCGCCGTGGCAGCCAAAGCGATCGGTGTGTTTACCATTCCGAGCTTTCAAATTGAAGGCTACGCCACCCAACCGATCCGCATCAATGTGGTGGAAGCCAGCCAACGCGCAAAACAAGCCGATGACCAATCAATACAAGTGAATGTGCGCCTTGACCGACAGAGCGGCTACATCGGTGAAACCTTTACCTACAGCGTCGAGTTGCTGATCGGCACACGCGTGGATTCGCCTGCGCTGCAAGCCCCCTTCGGCGACGGTTTAACCGTGGAACAAATCGGTGAAGACCAACAAGCCGAGACCGTGCGCAACGGTCGCCGCTACATTGCCATTCAACGTCAGTACCAAATCACCCCAAACCAAGCGGGTGAACTCACGTTAAACGGCGCGGTATTCACAGGCACAAAAGTCGACGGTAACCGTTGGAATTCAACACTGGGTTTGCCGATAAGCCGACAAGCGAAGGCCGAAACACTCTCTATCAAGGGTCAGCCTGCGGATTACAACGGCCTTTGGTTGCCAACCCCTTCACTGACACTGTCACAGCGCTGGGAACCAGAAGCGAGTGACGTTGCGGGTAGCGCTGAGCAAGCCGCGAAGGTCGGCGACCCCATTACGCGTTTTATTGCCCTGAGAATTGAGAACATCGCGCAAAGCGCCATGCCGAACCTGTCTGTCACGTACCCTTCGCGTGTTCGTGTGTATTCAGAAAAACCGGAATACCGACAAGATGGCGATGCCACCATCATGACCATGAAGCAGGTCATCATTCCAAGGGAAGTGGGCGATGTGTCGCTGCCGTCAGTGTCGATTAATTGGTTTAACACCACCACAGGAAAGCAAGAAACCAGCGCCATTTCTGGCTTAACGCTCAAGGTCGCCCCGAACGATGAGGTGCAATCCACGCAGCCCATTTTGCCGAACAACGAGCAAGCATTGCTAACGCCCGCGCCCGTCACGACCAAAGTGATCACACATGCCGGTTATTGGCCGTGGGCAACAGGCGCGTTTGCGCTGCTTTGGCTTGTCACCTTGGCACTTTACCTGCGCAAACCTAAACAGGTCGCGATACCCGCGAATGTGGCGGTATCTTCGCTTCACTCAAGCACGTCTGCCCTGTCAGCATTGGAAGCCGCAGCAACTGAGAATGACGCTGTCAACGTCGCCGCCGCTTACCACCAATGGCAACAAGAAGCGCATTTCAATGCTGTCCCGCAAGCGCTTCGCGACAGCATTGATGCTGAAATCAGCACCATGATGGCAAGCCGCTACAGCACTGCTTCCACCGCATGGGAAAACCGCACATTGCTTGGTTTGTTGAAACAAGCGCGTGGCGTGAAGGTGAATGCGAAGGAGGCGTCGTCGCTGAAGGGGTTGGTGCCGTAGCGAGATTGCGAGATTGCGAGATTGCGAGATTGCGAGATTGCGAGATTGCGAGATTGCGAGAAAAGGATGAGAGCACGAGTGTGTTAATCAACCTTTTCTTATTTCATTTCAGCTCATTGAGCCAAGGTCAGTTTACGCTGATAAAACCTTGGCTCTTCGAGCCAACAACCCCCTCCCAACCTCCCCCTTGGAAAGTTGGAGGAGAAAGATCAAGAGCTTAAATCCGAGGTAATATTCGCGCTTGCTCTTGATCCCCTCACTTAGAAAGTTGGAAGAACAGAGCATTCTATGCACCTGCTTTTGCCCTTGATCCCCTCCACTTTTCAAAGGGAGGGCTAGGGAGGGGTCGCTCTGGTTTTCGCTCTGGCTATGGCTTTTGCTTTTCCTAGGATCTCGCACCTGCTCTTCCTCGAACCTGCTCTTTACAGCTCCTCAATCCCCCTCAACACCCTTTCCGCCCGTTCCAGCACCAATCCCTGCTGCTCATCCGTTTTCTTGTTCCAATTCGCATACACCATTTTGGTTCTGGGGTTGCCGCCAAAATCGGCTTGATGTTTGTCCATGAATTGCCAATACAGTGTGTTCAGCGGGCAGGCGTCATCTTCGGTGGTTTTCGCGACTTTATAGTGGCAGTTCCCGCAGTAATCGCTCATTTTCTTCACATAATTACCGCTTGCAGCATAGGCTTTTGAGCCGACGATGCCGCCGTCAGCAAACTGGCTCATGCCGCGTGTGTTCGGCAATTCGACCCATTCGATCGCATCGATATAAATACCGAGATACCACTCATCAACCTGCTCAGGGGCGATGCCCGCAATCAGGCAAAAGTTACCCGTGATCATCAAACGCTGAATGTGGTGTGCGTAGGCGTAATCCAGCGACTGCTCAATTGCGTGTTTCATGCAGGCCATCTTGGTGTTTCCCGTCCAAAACCATGACGGTAAATCGCGAGACGCAGACAAGGTGTTGAGGGTGGCGTAATCCGGCATGTTCGCCCAGTAGATGCCGCGAATGAACTCTCGCCAGCCAAGGATTTGGCGAACAAAGCCTTCCACTTGCGCCAAGCTAATCGCATCTGGGCGCGTCTGATAGTGGTACACCGCCATGTCGACCACATGCTGAGGGCTGAGGATTTTACTGTTGAGCGCGAAGGACAACCGCGAGTGATACAAACTCCATTGTTTGCGCTTGCCTTCGTCATCGGCCTGTCCTGTCATTGCATCTTGGAAGCGGCCAAAGTTGGGTAAACAATGCTGGCAAAAGAAGGCCAATAATTCGTTCGCTTGCGAGCGTGATATCGGCCACAGCAGGTTCGATTCTGGCTTTCCTATGACGTTGATGTCATGCCGCTCAATGCGCGCCAGAATGTCTGCCACATCATTCCCGAACAGTAGCGGTTCTGGCACTTCATCAATGTCTTTCGCTTTGAGTTTGTTGCGGTTATCGGCGTCATAATTCCATTGCCCGCCTTCGGGGTTTTCACCGTCCATCAATAGATTGAAGCGCACACGCATCTTGCGGTAGAAGGCTTCCATACGGTGTCGTTTGCCTTGCTTAAAGTCTTTGGGAAGGTCTTGGTCAGACAGATAAAAGTGCTCCGACTCGACCGCAATGGTATCGATGGGCAAGGAGCGAGCAAACACCGACAATTGTTCTCTCAGGCGGTATTCATCGGGCAGCTGGTATTCGAATGCACTGACGTCGTGTTGCTCGATGAGATGTGTCAATAAGGCCGATAAATCCGAAAACGGCGCGGTGTCATCCAAAGTGAGGTGCAACACTCTGTGCCCTGCGTGTTGCAATGCCTGTGCAAAAGCAGACATTGCCGCGAAAAAGGCGCACACCTTTTGAACGTGATGAGGCACATAATTAGTCTCTTGATGAAGTTCGGCAATCACATACAAGATTTCGTCGTCTTGATCACGGAACCAAGAGTGGCTGGCGTTGAGTTGATCACCCAACAGTAAGCGTAATCGAGAGGTTTTTGTTGTCATTCTGTTCTCGCTAAAAATTCGGGTTTTGCGCGTCGTTGACCTGCGCAGCGCTTCGAGCAATATTTCACGTCATCCCACACACGTGCCCATTTCTTGCGCCACGTAAACGGACGCTGACACACGACACACATCTTTGTCGGCAAGTCTTTTTTCTTCATTCAATATCCGCCCATTCTTTCAATCTGGTCTCACATGCCGTTTGAGTAAGCGATGCGCTTCACGTTGTACATCGGGCAACTTTCTCCAGCTCCAAAGTAGCGCTTGCGCTTCTGCGTAGCTTTGCTTCAAATCGACAATGGGCGCGGGGTAGTCTTCACCGATATTCACGGCGTACAGCATTTGTTCCATGGGTGACAGCAGCCAAGGGGAATGCACAAGTGGCACTGGCACCTCGGCCAGTTCAGGCAGCCAGGTTTTCACAAACACGCCATCAGGGTCTTTTTCTTCCCCCTGCTTTACAGGGTTGTAAATACGGATCGTGTTTATCCCTGTAACGCCCGCTTGCATTTGAAATTGGCTGTAATGAATACCGGGTTCAAAGTCGAGGAAAACGCGCGCAAGATGCTGAACGCCATGCCGCCAATCCAACGCGAGGTGGTGGCACAAAAAGCTGACTAACATGGCGCGCATACGGAAATTCAAATACCCCGTGGCTTGCAAGCAACGAATGGAGGCATCCACCATAGGAAAGCCCGTTTTCCCTTCTTTCCACGCGGTTAGCCGCTGCTGCGCAACGTCCCCCGTGATGCGCGGTAACGCGAGATAACCACGATTGACAGGCTGAAACTCCATGCTGGATTCGCTCTCGAATTTTTGAATGAAATGGCAGTGCCAATGTAAACGCGAACTAAACGCCACCAACGAGCGTCGCCACCCCGGCACACTCCAGTGTTTGAGCACAGTTTGGTATACCTGACGAAGGCTCACATTCCCCCATGCCAAATACGGTGAGATGCGAGAACAGTGCGTTTGACTCAGCGTCGGACTTGATAACGAATAGGCGTAATCCTTCCCTCGGTCTTCATAGAAGCCGTTCAGGGTTTGCCATGCTGCGGCTTCGCCACCGCGTTGGAAGCGCTCAGCGTTTATGGTCGGATGAAGGTATTGTTCCACACGGTTTGGCAAGGTTTCAGCGCGTGATGTTGCCCAAGACACACGGGATAAATCGCAATCAGCTTGGGGCGCGCGCATGACTTTCTGCCAATGTTTGTCCCACGTTTTTCGGTGAGTTAAACCGCGTATCACAGCCCCCACAGGTGTTTCATTCCAATGGATGCTTTGCACATCGCACCAAGCTTGAACGGCTCTATCCCTCTCAAAGGTGTTGTTTAGACCGACTTCTTGGTGAGAGAACAGGTGTTCAATGCCGTGGGTTTGATGGAGGTTTTCCAATGTTTCTAACGCGCCTTCAGCGGAAATGTAGAGCGCGCCGTCTGGCAACCGCGATTGGATGTCATTCAGAGATTCGCCAACAAATCGCCAATGGCGCTCCTCATAATGCGGGTCATCAAGGAGCATGGGCTCAAAGCAATACACCAAGAGAACAGGCAGCCCCGACTTTGCTGCGCGCAATAAAGGCACATGATCCATTAATCGAAGGTCTCGCTTTAGCCAAACAACGGAAATCGACATGCGCCCTCCTCATTCGGTGACGTGGGCGTAAAAAAGGACTGTGATGCGGCGAAACCGAACTTACACGTCATAAATGGGCCAATCTGCCGCATCGACAGAATCCAATGCGCCTCCTCCTTGATAGCCATGCCAGCGACGAATGTATTCGCCATTGGGATCGTACATCTCAGTTTGTTTTTCGATATTGAAGTGGCGTCCGCCACGCGGATCAGCACCCACACCAGCAATGTATTGCCAATTTCCCCAGTTTGAGGCGACATCAAAATCAATCAACTGCTGTTGAAAATACGCTGCACCAAACCGCCAATCGACAGAGAGCTCATTCACCAAACAGCTGGCGACAATTTGTCGACCTCGGTTCGATAAATAGCCTGTTTCTTTAAGTTGTTTCATGCATGCGTTGACCAGCGGAAAAGGCGTTTCACCTTTAACCCACTTCATGAAGCGCCCAGCATAGTGACTGGTTAGCGGGGCTGATTTGGCGTTGCCTTTGAAGGCATAGAGTGTGACACCCTGCTCTATTGCTAACCATTGAAAGTACTCTCGCCACAGCAGCTCGAAGCCAATCCAATAGGTGGATTCATTGCTTCCAAACTCGGCCTCATACCGTTTGAGGTGTTGCCAAACTTGACGTGGCGACACGGTACCGTGCGCTAGGAATGGGCTGAATTTGGTCGAGCTTTCCCAATCGTCTAAGGCGTTTCGGGTTTGCTTGTAGCTAAGCGGTGCATGGGAAGAAAAGTAGTTGTTGAGATGTTCAAGTGCGGCCTGTTCACCGCCATGAAAACGCGATGACCTATCAGAACGCGGCGGCGTAAACACATCATAGTGAGAAAGCGTATCATGCAACGACCTAGACCTTTCGATCACCGGGGGCTGAAGGGTTTCTAGCCATATTTTGCAGGGGTCCAAAGGCATGAAGTTGGCAGATTCAACGCGCTTTCTAAACCGAGAAAATGTCGAAAAGACGTCGCCCATTATTGAAAACTGCGCCTCATCAAAAAGCGTGCTATTCCAATGCGACAAGATGTTCAACCGCGGAATGTCGACGCCAAGCCGCGCCAACTGCATGCGTTCAAACCAGCCGGTTTGTTTTGCACATGCGAGCGTGTCAATACGGTGCTCAATGAGAACAGATTTGAGCTGCTCTACGGGATCGCCCTCGAGCACAATCAGGTGCTGGCCATGCAGGCGCAATTCATCGTCCAGCGCCATGAGTGATTCACACAGAAAACGCCACCGGTGAGCGCCCATCATCTTTTGGTGGTGATTGCGTTGCTCAAACCAGCGTGGGTCGATAACAAAAACAAAGGCGACGGCATCGCTTTGTCGAAGCACATCACTCAGCGTTGGATTGTCTTGCAACCGTAAATCTCGGGTAAACCAGTACACGGCTTTGTTCATGCTAATGCCACCTTGCTCTGTTGATCTTAATTGATGCTCAACAAAGTCTTACGAGGCGATAGCATTTATGGTTTAACCCATCAGCAGGTTAAGCAGACGTCAGACAACGCGGACGACAAGAATAAGGGGATGGGCTAGATACAAAAACGCCTCGGTTTCCCAAGGCGCTTCTTCGTTTGATCCATTGCCATCAATGGCAGGCAGGGTCAGTTAGGTGTTAGAACCAGCGTTCTAGTGAAGATTTATCCAACTGTTTGAACGCTCGATTAAGCGTTTGTGCTAGCTCTTTGTAGCGCGGGCGGCTTTTGATGGGTTGAATGGCCCCGCCTTCGCTGACGATTTTTTCATGAAGTTCACGGTACCAGCCTGCCAGTGCAGGCGGCAGTTGGGTGTCACGGCGTCGACCTAGCCACCACATGCCTTGCAGCGGCATGCTCAATGCAAACAAAGCAATTATCATGGCCTGTGGCAACCCTGCGTAGTTGTTAAACGCCATTTGCATGAGGACGCTAATCACCGCGACAGCAGGCATCACTTTTACAGCAAACTTGGTTGCTTTAATCACTCGGTTTTCAGGAAACATGGGCGCGAGTTCTTTTCGAATCGGCCATTCCGTCATGTATTTTTGACCATCACGAAAACTATCCCAGATTGTTTTTCTGCTCATACGGCGCATACCTCTCAAGCGATTTCATTGATCCGTCGACTAAAATCCTGCTGCAAATGTTAAAACAAAGTTTATAAAAATTAATTAAAATCAAGAATGACTCAAAAATTTTTGTTATCTGAAGCAAGTATCGCTATCCTTAGCCGACTTAAATCAATTGTTGCTCGGATTTGATTATCTCGCAACCACTGAAACGCCATATGGATGAACGGCAGCGCAACAAATCACCAATGATGGTGTGCTGGCACGAAATCTGTCTGGCGTTTTGCGTTGTGGATCAGGGACCGAAGAGCGAAGTATCTATTCCGCGACAAAATTGGCTAATTTTGAAACAAAACATATTTTGTTTCTTAGCATCGTTTTAGTGAGAGGGTTAGTGACATTTTAATTAACTATTCTTCTCCCGTTAATCAACACACTCTACTTTACACGAATAGGTAGTCTCAAATGTCTAAGCTGGTTCTTGTTCTTAACTGCGGCAGCTCATCGCTGAAATTCGCTATCGTTGACGCTCAAACAGGTGAAGAGCACCTGACTGGTCTTGCAGAATGTCTGCAACTTCCAGAAGCCCGCATTAAGTGGAAATTGGACGGCAAGCACGAAGCTCAATTGGGCAACGGCGCTGCACACCAAGAAGCGCTAAGCTTCATCGTTGACACCATCCTGGCTTCAAAACCTGAGCTGGCAGAAAACCTGGGCGCTATCGGTCACCGTGTCGTTCACGGCGGCGAGCAATTCACTCAGTCTGCACTGATCTGTGACAAAGTGCTTAAAGGTATCGAAGACGCGGCAAGCTTTGCACCGCTTCACAACCCAGCGCACCTTGTGGGTATTGAAGCAGCGAAAGCAGCGTTCCCAGAGCTACAAAACGTAGCGGTATTCGACACTGCGTTCCACCAGACGATGCCAGAAGAAGCGTTCCTATACGCTCTGCCATACAAACTGTACAAAGAGAACGGTATCCGTCGTTACGGTATGCACGGTACTTCTCACTTCTTCATCGCGCAAGAAGCTGCAGAACAACTTGGTAAGCCAGTTGAAGAACTCAACATCATCAACTGTCACCTAGGTAACGGCGCATCTGTATGTGCAATCAAAAACGGTAAATCTGTAGACACTTCAATGGGTATGACACCACTTGAAGGTCTGGTAATGGGTACCCGTTCTGGTGACCTAGATCCAGCAATCATTTTCCACCTGCACGATGCACTGGGTTACAGCGTTGAAGAAATCAACAACATGCTAACCAAAGAATCTGGCCTTGCTGGTCTGACTGAAGTGACGTCTGACTGTCGTTTCGTTGAAGACAACTACGGCACTAAAGAAGAAGCGACGCGCGCGATGGACGTATTCTGTCACCGTCTTGCTAAGTACGTTGCAGGTTACACTGCATGTCTTGACGGCCGTCTGGACGCGATCGTGTTCACTGGTGGTATCGGTGAGAACTCTGGCCCAATCCGTGAGCTAGTACTTAACCGTCTAGGCCTACTGGGTGTTGAAGTTGACCAAGAGCGCAACCTGAAAGCACGCTTCGGCGGCGAAGGCGTTATCACCACTGATAGCAGCCGTGTTCCTGCGATGGTTATCTCTACCAACGAAGAACTGGTTATCGCTCAAGATACCGCACGTCTGGCTGGTATTTAATTACCCACCACGCGTGACTTTACGACTGACCGCTTCGGTCAGTCGTTTCAGTTTTGGCGGATCTTCAGCAAATTGACTAAGCTCTGCCACACTGAACATATTGACTGAGCCTGCATCTATGCGGGCTTTGCTCCCGACGTAGTAAAGAGGAATTAACTGTGTCCCGTACTATCATGCTCATTCCTATCGGCACTGGTGTAGGCCTGACAAGTGTCAGCCTAGGCGTATTGCGTGCGATGGAACACAAGGGCGTTCGCGTTTCGTTTTTCAAGCCCATCGCGCAACCTCGTGATGGTGGCAACCAGCCAGACTTGACGTCGACCATCATCGAAGCAAACAGCAACATGAAAGTGGCAGCGTCACTTAGCATGGCAAAAGCTGAAGAGCTTATCCGTACTGACCAAAACGACGTGTTGATGGAAGAAATCATCGCGCGTTTCAAAGGCGCAACTGCTGATGCAGAAGTGGCGCTGATTGAAGGTCTAGTACCTACGCGTAACCACCCGTTTGCGAACCAAGTAAACTACGAGATCGCGAAGACGCTGGACGCGGACATCGTGTTCGTCGCGACCCCAGGTACTGATAACCCAGCGCAACTTCGTGAGCGCATTGAGGTTGCTGTATCTAACTTTGGTGGTTCGAAGAACAAGAACATCTCTGGTTTGATCATCAACAAGCACAATGCACCTGTTGATGACCAAGGCCGCACTCGTCCAGACCTGTCAGACATCTTTGATGAGTCTAACGCGGCGAAACCAACCAACGTGGAAGTGATGGAGATCTTTAACTCTAGCCCTATCCGTGTTCTTGGTTGTGTGCCTTGGAGCATCGATCTGATTGCAACACGTGCGAGCGATCTTGCTACGCACTTGAACGCTGAGATCGTAAACGAAGGTGAAATCAACACACGTCGTATTAAGAGCATCACATTCTGTGCACGCTCTATTCCGAACATGGTTGAGCACTTCCGTCCGGGTTCACTGCTGGTGACGTCAGCAGACCGCCCTGACGTTATCGTTGCTGCATGTCTTGCTGCAATGAACGGTCTGGAAATCGGTGCCCTGCTTCTGACTGGCGGTTACAACATCCCAACAGAACTTCAAAGCCTGTGTGCGCGTGCGTTTGAATCTGGTCTTCCAGTATTCACCACCAAAGGTAACACTTGGCAG
>JBELME010000085.1:0-14953 GCA_042096095.1 Enterovibrio sp. | reverse complement strand
AACTCGATGAACTGCAAGCGGAGAAAGGCATTGATGTCCCCATCCATGTTGATGGCGCATCCGGTGGGTTCATTGCCCCATTCGTTAACCCCGAGTTGAAGTGGGATTTTAGGCTACCTCGTGTTGTCTCTATCAATAGCTCTGGCCACAAATACGGCCTCGCCCCACTCGGTGTGGGTTGGGTGGTATGGCGAGATGCTGCACACCTTCCTGAGGAGCTGGTCTTTGATGTCGATTATTTAGGCGGGCACATGCCAACATTTGCGCTGAACTTTTCACGCCCCGGCGGGCAAATCGTGGCGCAATACTACAACTTCCTGCGCCTAGGCTTTAATGGCTATAAGGGCATTCAAGAAGCCTGCCTGAGCACGGCACAATGGCTGGCCGATGAAATCGCCAAAATCGGTCCTTTCGACCTGTTCTACGATGGTCGAGGCGGTCTCCCAGCACTGAGCTATAGCCTAAAAGAAGGCGACTGGGGCTTTACGCTCTATGACCTCTCTGACCGGATGCGCATGCGGGGCTGGCAGATTGCTTCCTACCCTCTTCCCGGTAACCGACAAGATACCGTGATTCAACGCATCATGATTCGGCACGGTGTCAGCCTCGATATGGCTTCACTCATGCTCGAGGATCTAAAACGGTGCGTCGAGTACTTCCAGCAGTACCCTCAAGTGCACTCCGGGGCGACATCCACGTTCCATCATGGATAAGCGTTTTCATGTAAAGCTCTGAACTGGCTCGTTTAACTCGTTCAGTTAAACAGCAAGAAACCGTTAATAAACACACTCTTATTTGATCAATGCTGACCTTCGACAAGACGGTCAGCATGATTGAAGGACGACACGTATGAACAAGAAAGCCTCCTCCACTGCGAATGTAAAACAAGCAGGCAAAATAAGTGTTTTCACCTTCGCCATCATGAACATCGTGGCTGTCGTAAGTCTTCGTGGTTTGCCGGCAGAAGCCGAATATGGCCTCAGTTCTGTTTTCTACTATGTATTTGCGGCTGCATTCTTTTTAGTCCCGGTTTCATTGGTGGCGGCAGAACTCGCCACAGGCTGGCCAGAAAAAGGCGGTATCTTTAGATGGGTTGGCGAGGCCTTTGGCCCGCGTTTAGCGTTTATGGCGATGTTTTTGCTCTTTGTACAGGTGTGTGTATGGTTTCCAACCGCCCTCACCTTTGGCGCCGTTTCCCTGGCGTTTATTGGACCCGATCAAACCTTTGATGCGGCCTTATCTCAGAACAAGTTCTTCGTTCTTGCCATCGTGTTGGCCATCTACTGGTTCGCGACGTTTGTCGCCTTTAAAGGTGTATCCGCCTTTACCTTACTGTCGAAATGGGGCGGCATCATTGGGACCATTATCCCCGCCATTATTCTCATCATTTTGGGCTTTGCGTTTTACCTTAGTGGCGCAAAGATCCAAATCGATCTCTCATGGTCAGAGCTGATCCCTGATTTTTCCAATTTTAACAATGTGGTGCTCGCAGCCAGTATTTTCCTCTTCTACGCGGGCATGGAAATGAATGCCATCCATGTAAAAGATCTCGATAACCCCACGCGCTCCTACCCGCTTGCCATTGGCATGGCAGCATTGGGTACGGTGGTGATCTTCATCATGGGTACGCTGGCCATTGCATTTGTGATTCCAAGCACTGAAATTAACCTCACCCAGAGTTTGCTGGTGGCCTACTTTGACATGTTCCATTGGGCGGGCTTGGGCTTTCTTGCCCCGGTCATGGCAATTTGCTTAGCCATTGGCGTGCTCGCGGGTATTGTCACCTGGGTTGCAGGCCCTTCAACGGGGTTGCTAGAAGTCGCGAAGGCTGGCTACATGCCACGCTTTTGGCAGCACACCAACAAGAACGGTATGGCGACGCACATTCTGTTAGTGCAAGGCATCATTGTGAGCTTCCTTGCGGTCACCTTTGTGGTGTTGCCATCCGTGGAAGCGGCCTACCAGATTCTCAGCCAGCTCGCCGCGGTGATTTACCTTACGCTCTACATGCTGATGTTCTCGTCGGCCATTTACCTAAGATTCAGCCAACCCAATCGTCCTCGTCCTTATCATGTGCCTGGCGGTAAGAAAGGCCTGTATATTGTCGCGGGCGTCGGTTTTACAGCCTCACTGACCGCATTCGCGTTCAGCTTTATACCGCCGAGCCAAATTGCCGTCGGCAGTCCGACGGTGTTCATGTCGATACTGATTGGTTTGAGTGCATTGTTCATCGCGATACCTTTGGTGATTTACGCCATTCGCAAACCCCATTGGCGCGATGAAAATTCAGACTTTGCACCTTTCACTTGGCAAATTGAAGACGTGCATCCTGGGCTTCAAAACCACTCCGATTTGCACACCGATTCGGTGACCGCAAGCCACAAAGAACGCCAAGGAGCACAATCATGAACGTGCATCCTTCTGCCACAGAGCTTCAAACACTCGTGGATAAAACATTCGCGCTCTACCACGCCTTACCCGGTGGTGAAAACGCGAGTTATATTCCTTACTTAGATTCAGTGCCCTCACGGCTTGCAGCACTAGTTATCGTCACCGCAGAAGGTGATGTCTACAAAGCCGGAGACAGTGACTATGGCTTTGCCATCGAATCCATTTCGAAAGTCGCCACCCTGTCTTTGTTGATGGAAGATGTTGGCCCAGAGACAGTCAGAGAGAAAATCGGCGCAGAGCCTACAGGCCTACCTTTCAATTCTGTGCTGGCCTTGTGTGAACACCAAGATAAGCCGCTGTCTCCACTTGTTAACGCAGGAGCAATGGCCAGCGTGAGTTTGTTGAATGCCGCATCCGGCGAAGAACGTTGGTCACGAATCCTTGATATACAGCGTCGAATGACAGCAGGCAACGTGATGCTTTCAGATGCCATTAATGAATCGGAGCAAACCACCAATTTTCATAATCGTGGCATCGCTTGGCTTTTGTATGCGGCAGGAAATTGCTTCTGCGATCCGATGGAAGCCTGCGAGGTTTATACCCGACAATGCTCAACCTTGGTGACCTGTAAAGATCTCGCCGCAATGAGCGCAACACTGGCCAACCACGGCAAAAACCCGCTTTCTGGTGAGCAGGTGCTTACCCCAGAAAATATACCCCATATTCTGGCGGAGATGACCATGGAAGGGCTTTATGATTATTCTGGCGATTGGGCATTTGAAGTCGGGTTACCGGGGAAAAGTGGTGTGGGCGGTGGCTTACTCGCCGTCTGCCCAGGCAAACTTGGCATTGCCGCCTTTTCACCACCTCTCGATGAATCGGGGAACAGTGTCCGCGCCCAACGTATGATTGCAGAAGTAGCAAAGGCACTGAACCTCAATATTTACGAGGCGTGATGATCTCTCTTTACAGGGAAGCGCATTGAGAATCGCCATACTAAAGAACGAAAAAGTGAGGCGGCAAGCCTCACTTTTTTATGTGTCCCCGTTTCTATGTATAACCATTATTGCGCGTCAGCTGGCTCGTCCTCTGCGGGAATAAATAGCGATTCAACGGTTATCAGAGAGCTAATCTCACCAAACACCTCTTTACCCTGCAAGTAACGGCGTAACATATCCATTAGCATGGTTGAGGCATAGCAGCGAAAATCTTCATGGGTGAGTGAACGGCGGGTTTTGACGATCATTCCCCAGTCCCCTTCGACGCTTGACAATCCCAGCGCCACTTCCCCGTTTTCTGCATTCCCACAAGCAAGGCCGAAGTGTGCACCTGCATTTTCACGAGAAGCGGTCGCCATTGCTAATACAGCCGCGAGCGGGTTGTAGTCGCCATCCGCGTTCAGCGCATTTTCGTTCAGTACCCATCCTTGCACCAAGGCATCCTTGGTCATCGCAGATTGGTTAAACCAATTTGAGAGATACCCGCCGGTGAATTTTTCTGCCACGGCCACGGTTTGACCACTCTGAGCCAGTAATCCGCCAACAGACTCCAACATAGGCACGCCATCACCGACCATGTGATCCGCCAAAATCTTTCGGATCGCATCCGTGATTAACGAAATGTCAGAGTGCTGGCGAGGAGAAAAGAGTTTTACCTCAATGAAGGGCAAGGCAGAACGGTAGCCAATCTCAAACAGATCAGGCAGCTCGAGCGGCTCGAGTCTGTCGTTCAATAACGATTCAGAAAGCCCGAAGGTATAGAGGCGCTGAATTTCTAGCTTGAGGTTGTTCGGGAACTGCGTTTGCAGGTAAGGCAGAATTTCATTATCAAACATTTGCTTGAATTCGCTCGGCACGCCCGGCGTAAAGAAAAACAAGCAATCATTTAAGGTGGCAAAGAATCCGCACGCACTGCCAACGGGATTATCGATGAGTTCCGCACCTTCGGGCAACATCGCTTGTTTGATGTTGCTCTTGGGCATTGTTTTGCCGTTTTTCTCAAAGCGGGCTTTCATTTCAGAAAGCCAATGCGCATTAAGTTCAACATCCACATTCATCGCCATCGCCATGGCTTCCGTGGTGAGATCGTCCGTTGTAGGACCAAGCCCACCATTCACGATCACAATGTCTGAAACCTGGCTACAACGCACCAATTCAATCGCGAGTTCATCTAACGAATCACCCACAGTGACACGACGATGCATGGCAAAGCCTTCTTCAAAGCAACGTCTTGAAAGCCATGCAGCATTGGTATCAGTGATATCTCCATGAAGCACTTCTTCTCCCGTGCTTAACATGGCAACCCGAAGCTTACTCTGCCCCACCGCTATCTCCTTGTGTGCGTTCAACTTATTTCATTATGCCCAGAAGCTGACCTACACCGCAACTCGCATAAATGTACATTTAAAATTACACCCGATGTTTCACATATGTTACACTCACTCAAAATCTGAAACCTGCAACGCAGGATTTACTCATAAAGCATAGTACTTAGTTGGCCATCCACTGGCCAGCCCGTCACCCAACCCACTATGTAAAAATTTAATTACACTTATTAAAGTCGACATTATGCGCAGTAAATTAGTCGGAAGTACCCTCATTATCGCTGGCACGACCATTGGGGCTGGCATGCTCGCCCTCCCTCTTGCATCAGCAGGGCTGGGATTCATTCAGTCTTCTCTCATTATGGTCGCTATGTGGCTACTCATGAGCTACACAGCCCTACTTATGTTAGAAATCCACCAGCATGCACACGAAAGTGCCACGCTCAACAGTCTGGCGCGACAATTTCTGGGTCGTAAAGGCCAAACCCTCGCGACCTTTGCGACTTTATTTCTCTTGTATGCGCTTTGCGCTGCCTACATTGCAGGTGGTGGAAGCCAGTTGAACGCCAAGCTCATTGCTTTTACAAACGGCGCATTGCCTGATTCGATGGGTACTTTCTTGTTTACCTTTATCATTGCTGGCGCGGTCATGCTTGGCACACACAAGGTAGACTTGATTAACCGAGGCTTGTTTCTGCTCAAGATTGTGCTGCTTTGCGTTTCATTAGGGCTCCTTACTCCTCACGTGTCCATGTTGCATCTGACCGAAATGCCTATCGACCAAGGCCTTGCCATCGCAGCCATCCCAGTGATGTTCACCTCGTTTGGCTTTCACGGCAGCATTCCTTCGGTCGTGGCTTACACAGGTTTAAACATTCGCACCTTGCGGAAAGTCATGCTGTTTGGTTCCTCACTTCCGCTTATTATTTACGTGTTATGGCAAGGCGTCAGCTTTGGTGTTTTGAGCCAGATCGCCCTGCTCAACAACGGCCAACTGCCTGAATTTATTCGTGCAATGAGCCAAGTAGTGGCTTCTCCCTACATTACCTCAGTCATTTCGTTGTTCGCAGATCTTGCACTCGCCACATCGTTTTTAGGTGTCAGTCTTGGTTTGTTTGATTTTCTGTCTGATGCGTTAAAGCGAGAGAACACCGCAAGTGGTCGTCTACAAACAGGTTTAATGACCTTCGTTCCACCTATGCTCATTGCTTTGTTCTATCCGCAGGGGTTTGTTGCCGCTTTAGGGTATGCTGCCATCGCACTGGTTCTGCTTGCCGTTGTACTTCCCGTTTTAATGGCACGTAAAGTCCGCCAAGCAGAACTAAGCCGCGACAAGTATCAAGTTTTTGGTGGAAATATTGGCCTATCACTTGCTATGATTGGCGGCTTTACTGTGGTTGCATCACAATTGGTACTCAGTATTAATTGAGAGAAAACGCCCCTAGCGGTGTCTTGAGCAAGGATGTTTCGCGTAGCACTCGCTTAGTTAACGCTTTCATGACCTAAATTTTCGCTGCCAAGCCTATCCCTCTTCGAGAGGTCATTAGGTTTGGCATTTTGTTGTGTGGGAGATCCTACGTGCGCTATTGCTCAACCGTGGCTGCGGCCGCTTTACTTTGTGCTCAATCCGCTTTTGCTTTTGACTCAACAACCATCAATTTTGAACAGCAAGCTAGCGTTTACGCTAACAGCTATGGCTTTGCACCTGCATCGCTGAGCGAGCAACCTTTGGAATCTGCGGATACACTCGGCTTCCACGATCTACCAAGACATGCACTGCCCAAATACCTGTCAACAGCACCCGAAAAAGACTGGGACTACTTGATGGGCCAAACCTACACCATTCTCGGTTTGAGTGTTGCCACTGTAGGTATGATGACCTTCCTTCCAGAAAGCGTGACTAACTGGACGGCGGAAGACCGTGATTTCAGTAACTTGGCAAGCAAGTGGTGGGACAACGTTTCTGAAGGCCCTGTTTGGGATAAAGATGATCACTACCTCAACTATGTGATGCACCCATATTTCGGTGGTGTTTACTACACCGCGGCACGTCACTCAGGCTTCAACGAGTGGGAATCCTTCGTTTACTCCTTCACCATGTCCACGTTTTTCTGGGAATACGGTGTAGAAGCCTTCGCAGAAGTACCGTCAATCCAAGACATTATCGTGACACCTCTCTTTGGTGCGGCTGTGGGCGAATGGATGTATCTGACTGAGCAAGACATCGTTGCCGATGGTGGCGAGGTACTTGGTTCTGACACACTTGGCGGCGTGAGCCTGTTCTTCTTGAACCCAGTTGGGCATATTCACCACTGGATCACCGGCGTGTGGCAAGGCGATACGGAAGTGAATATGAACTACAACCCGTGGTTTGATAACCAAGACGCAGCTCAGTTCGCACTGGATGCTGGCGCACCGTATGACCACCAGTTCATCGGTATGCAGGTTAGCCTGAAGTTCTAATTCAGCGCGTCACCAAAACAGCGTGTTGAACAAATGAAAAAGCCGACATCATGTCGGCTTTTTTGATCCTGCTGTATCTCACAACGAGAGAACATAAGTGGGGTTTAACCCCTTACGCGGAAATACCACGAATCAATGTCGTGATCCCCGCAAACGAACAGAGCACCAAGAGTCCATATCTCACCCACTCAGCGCGAATGTAAGGGGCAATGCGAAACGCTACCCAAGATGATACAAACACCATCGGTAATGACATCAAACTGACCTTCACATGCCAAAGGTTGAAATACCCTGTCATCGCAAGAACCACCAAAGAGATCACACAGCTGAACACGAAGTAACCTGCTAGGTTTGCACGCATCATTGCTACGTCCATTTTCTGCAGAACCAGTGCCATTGGTGGCCCACCAATGCTGGTGGTGGTCCCCATGACTGCCGCAGTAAACCCTGCCCAGAACATGTTCTTGTTGTTCGGCTCGACAGAAAACTTAAACACGCTCGCCAAGACGGCAAATAGCACTGCCACGCCCATCGCGATCTCAAGCACATTCAAAGAGAGGTAAATCAGCATGACACCAGCGACAAACGTGCCGGGAATACGTCCGATAAACGCCCAACCTAACCCCTTAAGCGAAATCTGTCGGCGATATTGCCACGTATTAATCGCGGCAAGGCACAAGGTCACCATGGTCACGGCACTCGGAACAAGCGACGGCTCAATCATGATGACAATGGGCGCTGCAACAATGGCTAACCCGAAGCCAATCAAGCTTTGTACAAATGCGCCTGCACCCAACGCGAGCATGACAAGCAGGGTTTGTTCGACAGTCATTTCCATCGGGAATTTCTTTCCATCACAGTCATCATCTCAGTCAAAAAGGAAAACTTCACCCCGATCCCCTATCGTTGGATTCGCGTCGCGTGTATGAGTAAATTTCTTGGTGTCAGTGCACGTTCACAAAACGTTGAAACTTCCACATCAAAGCCATTGTCGGTGAGATACAGTGCGCGATCTAACACCAGCCACATTTCCAGTGGACGACGGAACAGGGTGCGGAGCGTTTCCATTTTCTCTACCAATAGAAAACGCGCTTCACCGAGCGCCTGATATGCCGCAAAGTCGGTATCAGAAGGGATCACGATCCCTTTTTGTTCTGCCGCCCAATAACAAAAGGTTTCAAACCCCTCGTTCAACAGCGATTTTTGTACGTTTGGCACAGGCAAGTAAGCCGTGCTCCCCGTCATTTCGCGCTGCAAAGAATCAAACCCCAGTCGGAACGTCACTTCGACATAGCGCTTATTTTGTACTGTTTGACCCGCCGTCACCGTCTCTTGCAGTGGCAGTTTTAAATCATGTTTACTCAAAGATAAGTTCGAGCTTTTCGCCAACGTAGAAAGCGGTTGATAACGTTTATCTTGAATAAGGTGATAACAACAGGGTGACACAGTGACTGTCGAGGGGCCCGAGAGGTGTTCTGCAGCCACGCTGTGCTTCAACAAGGTGACATGTAAGTCACCACACGCGTGCAACGCCACAGCATGGTCACAGTCGTCAACCAGTCGCTGGCTTTCAGCCGCAAATGCATCCCCTTGGACAAATTGCATGGATAAATCGTGCTTTTCCGCGTATTGCTGACCATCACGGCATAGCGCCTCTTGCCATTCTAAGCTGGTGACCTTGGATTCACGCGAAACAGACAAAACCCGGCCCAGATACCCTTTCCCCGCACACCATTCCAGCCAATGTTTACCACTCGCTTTCGGCATCGCTGCGTTGAAGGCTGCAATTTGAGACCACTTACGACCAGGAACACCCGTCGACCAATGTGGATCACAATACAGATCCGCGTGGTGACTTTCTTTAACGTGGCATAGCTCAAGCAAAGATTCAGCGTCAGGCAACCATTGCTTAACGATGGCAGTCAGTTGCTCTGGTGACGCTTTTAAGAACGCGAGCGATGCGAGGGTTTGCTCATCCAACCAATCACACAACTCAGGATGCGCATTTCGCCATGGCAGATCGGCAAAATCAAACGGCATTCCTTGCCAAAGAGAACGTTGTCGTTCCAACACACTATTTAGTGCGAGAAAACGTTCTGTAAGAGAAAAAGAGGGATGAGGCAAAGCTAACTCCAGTCGCCAACAAATATGGGGTACAAACCACGTCAGTTGGCGCAAGTATAACCTTCAATGCTTGTATTCTACGCTGTCTATCAGAACTTTTTATCTTACGGGGAGTTCAATATCCGCAAACAGCTTTTCAATGTCATGCCCATCTTTGAGCGTCATCGCGAGATCGACGCGTTCGCGGGTCAGATGCGGCGCAAAGCGCTCGATGAAATCATACATATAGCTTCGAAGTGCCGTGCTGCGACGAAAGCCAATGCGCGTGGTGCTCGCATCAAAAATATGGCTGGCGTCAATGGCCACCAAATCGTTATCTAGCTCTTTGTCGTACGCCATGGTTGCCATCACGCCAATGCCGACGCCTAAACGGACGTAGGTTTTGATCACGTCAGCATCCGTGGCAGTGAAGACAATTTTCGGTTTGAGTTTGGCGCGTTCAAACGCGGAATCCAAGCTTGATCTTCCCGTAAAGCCAAACACATACGTCACCAGCGAATAACGCGCAATGTCATGAATGGAAATGGTGGTTCTGTTCGCCAGCGGATGATCTTTGCGCACAATCAGAGAACGGGTCCAGTGATAGCAAGGCAGCATCACAAGATCGTCGTAAAGGTGTGACGCTTCGGTGGCGATCGCAAATTCAGATGTCCCTTTTAGAACGAAATCTGCAATTTGGCTTGGCGCGCCTTGGTGCATGTGCAAAGACACTTTCGGGTAGCGCTGCACAAATTCTGAAATCACGGTTGGCAGCGCATAGCGCGCTTGGGTATGCGTGGTCGCGATGTTCAGCTGCCCCATTTCTGGGTTGGTGTATTCAAGCGCAACGGACTTAATGCTATTTACGCGAGACTAGATATCCCGCGAAATATCGACAATCTGCTCACCCGCTGGCGTAAGCTTGGTGAGGTGTTTACCGCTACGGCCGAAAATTTTCAACCCCAACTCGTCTTCTAGCGCGCGAATTTGCTTACTGATACCCGGCTGAGACGTGAAAAGACTTTCCGCCGTGGAAGACACATTCAGATCGTTATTCACGACTTCAACGATGTATTTTAGTTGTTGTAATTTCATAGAAAACGCAGGAAAACAAAGGGACGGGTAAATTTATATCGCCTTCCACTCAAAGAAAGTAGCGTTCGTGCCGATAACCGCCACATAGCGCTCAGAAATTGTTAAGGCTTTCTCTTCTTTAGTGTGATGATGAAACTTTTTACCCTTAGTTAAAGCAATGAAAATCCAGACGATAAACGTGCGTCATTACGCACTAAGTACCGGAAATACGTTACGAAACGCCAGATTTTAGCTAAGATCGAAAATAGCATTAACAAACTATGACCATAGTAGCAGATCGTGTATCTTATGCCGTCTTAGTTTTAACCGGGAATATCGACGCTCGCTTATGAATATCGCCCTCGTTGCTGGCTTATGTGTCATCCTGCTTGGCTTGATTGTTGGTTACAACATCATTGCTCAGCAGAAACAACGCGTTGAGTCAACAAAGCGCCAAGAAATGGCAAAATACATTGCAGTTATTGATGCCACAGAAGAGCTGATCGGTAATGCGCATAACTTACCCTACAGCGGGTCTTTGCTCGTTTGTCTAAACAACAAAATCCTTGATGCGTTGAAGACAATGCATGAATTCGACAAGTCCGATCGATCCTTACAGAGTCGAATCGCCGATGTTCAAGGGCAAATAAACCAAATCAAGCAAACTTACCAAAACAAAGAGTCGACCTCTTTTCGCGTTCCTGACAGCGATAGAGAAGCGATTTCCATGCTGAAATTGGTAAAACGTCTGCGTGCCGTGATCAAAGCGGAGCACACCAAAGGCCGTATGCCAACGCAGCAGTTCGTCGCTGAAAACACGCGCCTAGAACAAATGCAGATGAAGATTAACATCGAGAACGTGCTAAAGCGTGTTAACGATGCCAAGATCAAAGGCCAAATGGGCACAGCACAACAACTGTTGAAGAAAGCGATTGATGTGGTCAGTTCAAAGAACGATCCCTACTGCCAATCGGCAAAAGAATCACTCAATGGCATGCTGGAAGAAATCACACAGTCATTGAATAAGAGCCACGAAGTCGCCAAACCAAAAGACAATGACAATAAAGAGCTTGACGAGCTTTTTGCGCCTAAAAAGAAATGGTAATCCCCTCGCGTTTGTCGATCTCCAAGAAAGCCCCGAAAGGGGCTTTCTTGTGCTTGTCGGCTCACTGACTCATATGAATCGTCTCGCGTTTATATTCCCCCGCTTAAGCACCTTTCGGGCTGCTCTTCGCCGCTCCTAGCAATGTCGCCCTTGTTCACCCTCTAGAACATATTGGTTAATACACGCAACCTGACTCATCACAAACCGTCTCAAATTTGTCGTTTTCGACCGCCACCAACACATCAAAAATAGCTTTATTGCGAGTCCAAACAGGCAAATCCCTCAGCCAGAATAAAAGACGTAACGGTCTGTTGAAATAGCGAAATTAGGGAAAGCGGGGGTACGTTTAACTGAAAAGATAGAAACATCAATAATTACTTTAAAGACAAATCATTAACACTCATTTTTATATCCCACGTTGCCCATTTTTTCCGCATGAATGACCGTAAATGCATAAAAATGTCTTTTTTCCACCCTATTTCCCGTCAAAAAGCATTTGTGCTGCATACGACAAAAAAATGCTCTCCAAAACCAGAAATTGCATAGATAAGCATCTTTACTGTCACAGTCCTAAGTAATACACATGCATCACTTGTTGCATTTTTGAATGCATAAACGTTCGCCAAGTTGTGAATCCATTATCCAATTTAGATTGCTGAAGAGGGAGAGAGGTTAATGAAGTTGTCCGTCGTACAAAGAACGATTGCGGGATTTACTCTGATGTTCATCCTAATAGCGTTGTTGAGCAGTGTCAGTTTGTTCAACGCGAAAACACTTCAAAACAAAGTCGAACAAATCACAGAACAAACCACGCCTATGGTGATCACGTCTGGGAATCTCATCACCCAGCTTATGCATACAAACCTTCTCGTTAGCTCGTTTCAAACCAATCCCCAGGTAAATTCGAATGTGAATTCAATATTCGAACAGCAACGTTTAGATTTCTTCAATACGCTAAATAGCGCTCAACAAGAGACGAGCCTTGAGCAAGAACGCATAACACTCCAAACGATTAACGACGCATCCATGCGCTACTTTGATCAAGCCTACAAATTAATTACACTCCAACATAGATCCGAAGAGCTGAGACAACAACGCCAGCAACTCGATCTCTCGTTTTTACAGATGGAGGATTCTTACCAACGAGCCGCTTCTCTTTTCCTTCAAAAAGCATCAACAGGACGCTCACTGCGTAATCGGGCAGAGCTCATCACAAGCGGAATAAGAAGGGACCTCAAACTTGTTCGCCGAATAAATGAAGACACGCCCATCGGACTGTTGAGATTAGCCCTTACGAAAGACAGTGAAATTACACTTAAACGCATAAATTTCATCCCCATCGCCGAGGATGTAAAAGCCCGCTATACGCGTAATTTAAAGAACTTTAAATCACTCATATTGGACCCTGATGGGCTTCTAGATGTCGTAGAAAAGCAAAATGACATCACCGTACAACTCCTCTTCGAACATGAAGTTAACCTTGAACTAACCGATGACATTCAGTCTCTTTTGGAAGAGCAAGAGCACTACGCTCAGCAACTTGCACACAAGAGCAGTGCAGAAGCCAAGCAATCAATAGACGACGCGATGGCATACATCATAGTCATGACATCTATCGCGGCAATCAGCAGCATCATCGTTGGTTTCAGCATTACACGCAGCATTCAAAAGCCATTGATATTAATAAAAAATGTCCTTGAGAAGAAATGTCCTTGAGAAGATGACCGATGGCGACATGCGAACCCGAGCAAACTATGCAGCAAAAGATGAGTTTGGCGAGCTAAGCCGTTCTATCGATACGCTGGCTGCAACCATGTCACATACGCTTGGACAATTCGATGATGGCGCTTCTCACCTGCTAAACGAGACGAATAACTCAACCGCCGTCACCGAGATTGCGATGCAGAGAGTTGAAGACCAAAAATTGCGGACAGACCAAGTCGCTGCAGCCATCTCACAAATGGAAGTGAGCGCAAAAGAGATATCACGCTCGACAGAGTTAACCGTCACGGAAGTAGAAAATACCAATGAAGCTGCTGCCAATGGCCGGAGTCAGGTCTCTCTCAACCGCTCTCTCACCGAGCAGCTCTCTGACAACATAGGCGAAGCCATCTCGAACACACAGCAGTTGAACAAATATTCTAACAATATCGGTTCAATCCTACATGTGATCCAAGACATCGCCGAGCAAACCAATTTATTGGCGTTGAATGCCGCAATTGAAGCTGCAAGAGTTGGCTCACATGGCCGTGGCTTTGCCGTGGTCGCAGATGAAGTTCGCGCACTTGCCACACGCACCCAAAGTTCAACAGAAGAAATTCAGTCGATGATCAACAATCTGCAAGGTAACGCCTCGCGTATGGCCGAAACCATGAACGCGAGCCAGAAGCAAATGAAAGAGTGCTTAACGCAAACGCGCCTGACAAACGATACCTTGCAAGACATCGCATTACGCATGCAGTCGATTCAGGAAATGACCGTACACATTGCTCAGGCAACAGAAGAACAAATCAAGGTCAGTATAGATGTTGCCGAGCATATAAATGGTATCGCCCACGTGGCACATGAAGCACAAAACGATGCACGCGCGTCTAAGTTAAGCAGCGAGTCGCTAGCCAATATGGCACAAGAGCAGCAAAACCTAATTTCTAATTTCCGCGTCTAAGGGTAAGAATATGAATAAGTTCTTGAACCTATTGGCATTCACCATGCTTGCCACCTCACCATTCGCCAATGCAAACATTACGCTCGTCATTGATTCTTGGCGTAGCGACGATGTAGTCTGGAATGAAAAGATCATCCCTGCATTTAATAAGCACTATCCAGACATTCACATTGAATATCGCTCTCCAACAGGCACTACACAATGGGAGCAAGAAATGGAGAGTCGCTACAAAAATCAAACGGCAGGAGATCTTATCGCTTGCCGCCCATTTGATCGCTCTCTCGCATTGTTCAATCGTGGTATTTACAAGGAGATCACCGATCTCGACGGCATGGAAAATTTTCCAAGCTTCGCACAAGCACCTTGGCAAACTGATTCTGGTGCGCAGAACTATTGTTTGCCGATGGCCTCCGTGATCCATGGCTTTTTCTACAACAAAGACATATTCGAAAAGGTAGGTATCTCTGAGCCTATTATCACTAATGCCGATTTTTACGCGGCGTTAGAAAAAGTAAAACGCGGAGGTTACTTGCCCCTCGCATTAGGCACCATAGATAAATGGGAAGCCGCAACCATGGGGTTCCAAAACATAGGGCCAACCTACTGGAAAGGCGAAGATGGACGTGATGCTCTGTTAAATGGTGAAGAGCGCCTTGACAGCGCGCCCTACAGAGAGACGTTCCTTCAACTGGCTAAGTGGGGGGAATTTATGGGCGAGAACTTTGACCAACGAAGCTACGGTGATGCAGTGGACTTATTTGCTAGCGGCAATGCGGCTGTCTACCCAGCCGGATCTTGGGACATTATGAATTTCAATGGTAAGGTAAAC
>JBELME010000084.1:0-15067 GCA_042096095.1 Enterovibrio sp. | reverse complement strand
AGGGGAACAGAGGTGCATGTTCGCCTTCGATATCTTGTTCCATCTCTGGCGTGACATAGTCTTTTAGGTTTGGCGCTTTACGGTTGATGGTGGTGGAACATTTCATGCCAGGCCAAGAGTATGACAAACGGCCTCGGAAGTTTTTGCCTTCTTCGCGGAATAATACATCGGTAATACCACCCGCTTCGGTACCTGGTAACCAAGCTGCCACGAATGCATCTGAGTTGTTGATCTCTTCATTGACGTAAAGTGGACGTCCAGAGAAGAACACAGTTACAACAGTGAGGCCACGATCTTTGAGTGATTTAATCAATTCGAGATCGGCGGCATACGTCGACTTGAGTGATGCATATTCAAGGGTTTTGGTCGCGTTGATGTCACCGAACATTTCTGCGTATGGGTCTTCACCTATCACGACAACTGCAATGGCATCTTCTGGCGCTGCATCAACATCGGTAAAGACATTGTCAGTGCCTACTTGATCGCGCATTGCCATCAGCATGGTTGTTGCACCCGGGAAATCACGCTCTAAGGTATTTTCCGTACCTTGCCATGTGAGTGACCAACCCCCTGTTTGCTTTTGAATGTCATTCGCTGCGCTACCAAGGACAAGGTAGTGTTTGTCAGAGGAAAGCGGCAGTGCTTCGTTTTCATTCTTCAACAACACCAAGGATTGGCTGGTTGCCTTACGCGCCAGTTTGCGGTGTTTGTCTGAACCAAGAATATCTTGCTGACCCGCGAGCTGACGTTGTGATGGTTGCGGTTTTTTCCAAAGGTTTGCACGCATTTTCACGCGAAGAATACGTGTGACTGCATCATCAATACGTGACATTGGAATGGTGCCATCATTCACTTGGTCGATGACATTTTGATAGAACACGGTCCAGTCTTTACGCGCGGTGACCATGAACACATCGTTACCCGCTAGCACGGCCTGTGGACAGTTCGATGCGGTACAGCCATTGATTTCACCATGACCGTTCCAGTCAGTGACAACAATGCCGTCAAACCCCATTTTGTCTTTCAGTACATCGGTCACGAGGTACTTACTGCCGTGGAGCTTCTTGTTGTATTCGTCGGTGTTCATCACATCGTAGTTTTCATCATTGTGCCACGAGTTAAATGATGTCATGACCACTTGCGCGCCTGCGTCTAGGCCCGAAAAGTAACCCGTCGCGTGAATGTTGCGTAGGTATTCTTCGGAGTAGTGGTTTTCGCCTCGGTCGACACCTTTGTTGGTACCGCCGTCACCGACCCAGTGCTTCACGTTAGAGATAACATGGCGCTGGCTTTTTAGGCCTTTAGTACCACCTTGCAAGCCGTCAACCATTTGGCCTGCGTATTGATAGATGATTTCGGGATCTTCTGAGTAGCCTTCATAAACACGACCCCAGCGGTAATCGCGAGGCGACGCAACGGTAGGCGCGAATGTCCAATCCAAACCTGTCGCGGAGATTTCACGAGCTGTGGCTTTACCGATTTGCTTAATAAGTTTGGGGTTGTTGGCGGCACCTAGGCCGATATTGTGAGGGAAAACCGTGGCGCGAAATACGTTGTTGTGGCCGTGTACTGCATCTGTCGCCCACATAAAGGGAATGCGAAAACCACGGTCGGCATAGGCTTCTTCAACGGCGAGATAATATTTGTCGGCCTCTTCCGCCCAGTCTAATGCAGTGGCGTATTTGTTTTCGTCAGGCCAAGAACCACCGCCATTCAATAACGAGCCTAATTTGTATTGTTTTGCCTCTTCTGGCGTAACGCCACGAAGATCGGGTTGAATCATTTGTCCGACTTTTTCTTCCAGCGTCATCTGTGCCAAAATATCCGCGACCTTGGCTTCAATGTCGGGATCTTTTGGTACAGCGCTCTTTATTTCCGGCCAATCCGGAAAGTAGGGCACTTTCGATTCTTCCATACAGCCCGCAAGTAACACGAGCGACGCCATTCCTGACACAACTAACTTTCCTTTGAGCATACTGCCCCCTTTGAGGGTTATTTCTTTTTAAGATTGGTCACTCACCACAAGCATATGAACTAGAAAGCGCTTTCTTCGTCAGAGTGTTTGTGTCCATCGAGTGGAAGATTGACGTGAATGTTCTCGACAACATTTCGCCAAAATTCTGGACAATCTTAGGGGCTGTTTTGGTGGTTTCAATAAGTACACATACAGCAATCTTATCTTATTTAGTGTTCGATACACTTTCTTATTATAGAGATCCCGCCGTAAAAACCCGGGGCAAAAAAACATGCTTTTCTTATCACTAATACCAAGTAAGTAGACAGTTTTTCTACACTTTAGGGGCGATTATGAAAAATAAGGCTCAACCGGTTGATAAAGATAAGGATAAAACACATGAAGAAAACAGCAGTTTTGGTCGTTGGCGCGCTAATGCTTTCTGGGTGTGCACAACAAACATTTGTGGTGAATGACAAACAGGGAAACTTAGAAGAAGAAACCATGCAGAGCTTTTTCGTTTCAGGTATTGGTCAAAAGAAAACCATTGATGCTGCCAGTGTTTGTGGCGGTGCAGAAAATGTCGCAAAGGTGGAAGTGCAACAGACGTTCCTTGATGGCTTCTTAGGGTTTGTAACGTTCGGCATTTACACCCCGCGTGATGCGCGCGTGTATTGTCGCTAACTCTGCGGTTGGATGTGCAAGCGTCTGAGTGGTTGATGGTTTGAAAAGGCTTCGAACAGGTACAGGCCTTTAAGTTGACGCTTGTTTCAAACGTCACACATCGTCGATAAAGAAAAAGCCTGACAACGAATACGTGGTCAGGCTTTTGTCTTATTTACCGATGATTACGTTAGTTATACGCACGCGCAAACTTGCCGTTGGATGAAGCAAAGTATTTACCGACGTATGCAGGAATAAAGACAGATTCGCCTTTCTCCAGTGTCACGCTGTTTCCTTCCGCATTTTCTACGATCAGTGTTGCATCAACGGCCAGCAAAATTTCAGCGCTGTTGGTGTGTAGCGATTCTTTTGCTGTTGCGTTGTAAACACTGAATTTGAAGTCAGGCACAGGAATAGGGTAATGCTCAGCATTGCCGACTTTTTCTGGTGCCAAACGGATAACGTCTTTTGCCATTGGTACACAACGTGTACACGCAGTTAGCTCTTGCACGTCCATGTGTTTAGGTGTGAGTCCTGCGCGCAGTACATTGTCGGAGTTCGCCATGATCTCAAGGCCTGTGCCTTTGATGTATGCATGGGGGGTACATGCATCCAAGAACATGGCTTCGCCTGGTACCAATGTCAGCGTATTGAGGATAAGCGGCGAGAATAGGCCGATATCACCCGGGTATTGCTCAGATAACGTCAGCAGCAATGCAAACAATTCATCTGATTGGTTCTCTGTCGCAAATGCCAAGAGTTCAGCAACTGCTGTGTCTTTGTCTTCGCCTTGAAGAGAGAGCAGTGCTTCAAAGAATGCACTTAGCCCTTGCTCGTTTTGGTTTGCATCAAGGTTGGCAACCAGTGTGGAAAGCACATCAATATTGAGCTGGTGGAAGAAGGCAAGAATCTCTGAATAATCACGGAAGCCATTCATCGCGGTGTATGGCGTCAGTGCGTAAACCAGTTCTGGTTTGTGGTTTGGATCTTTATAGTTACGAAAACCCGCAGACAGAGGGATACCGGCCGCTTCTTCTTTCGCATAGCCTGCTTCTTCTTTCGCATAGCCTGCTTCTGCTTGCGCTTTACTGGGGTGTACTTGCACTGACAAGGCTTTCGCAGCGGATAGAACTTTGAACAGATACGGCAGTTCACCGAATGCGGCTTGCGTGTCTGCGCCAATGATGTTTGCCATGTCATGGTTAATAAATGCAGACAGCAGCGTTTGCTCGCCATTCACGTCGATTTTTGAACAACCATTTGGGTGTGCACCCATCCAGATTTCAGCCTGTGGCTTGTTGTCTGGGTTTGGCATGTCGAAAAGCTCACCCAATGCGGTGCGGCTTCCCCAAGCATAGTCTTGGATAACGTTGGTCAGCTTGAAAAAATGTTGGGTTGTCGAGGTCATAATGTTCTTCAATTTTTGCGCCAATTGGCGTGCTCTATTCTGAGTAAGTCAGCGCGACACTTTATCAAAATTCCGTGCTGACCGAAGCAAGCAAAGTTTACCAGATGTTGTTTTCGTTGAATGGGTACGAAGACGAATAATCGCTCCCATGTGTTCTAAAAACATTGCTGTTCTATTCACGTTGGGAGCGATATTGGTCTGTTTTTTAACTTATGCCGCTGCGGTTTCTGATGCTGCCACTTTTGATTGGCGCATTTTCTTCAGTGATACCGCAACCAGTGCTGTCACAATCGCACCTGCCGCCATACATGCCAGTGCTAGTAAAGGTTTGTTCATCGCACCTAGCAGTGCAACCACAGGGCCACCGTGAGCGACGCTGTTGGTGATGCCGAATGAGAAGGCCATAACAGCGGCAACCATTGAGCCGATTACGTTCGCTGGAATCACAGACATTGGGTCTTGTGCGGCAAATGGAATCGCACCTTCAGAGATACCCACTAAGCCCATTGCCCCCGATGCCTTACCTGCTTCAATTTCAGATTCTTCGAAGATGTTGAACTTACGGCCGATAACGGTTGCCAGTGACATACCCAGCGGTGCAACAGGAATGGCACACGCCATTGCACCCATGAATTGCGTTTGGCCGCTTGCGATCATGCCAACAGAGAACAGGAAGGCCACTTTGTTGAATGGACCACCCATGTCGAAGCCAGCCATGCCACCAAGCACAATACCCAGAAGGATAACGTTACCCGTGCTCATGTTGGTTAGCATGGTGTTCAAGCCTTCCATCAATCCCGCAATCGGCGCGCCGATAACGAAGATGAACAGACCTGCAATGAACAAGCTACCCGTGATTGGCGCGATCATGATTGGCACGAGCGGTTGAATGAACTTGTGGTAGTTGCGTGTCGCAATCCATTTCACAAAGTAACCGACCAACAGACCTGCAACGATAGCACCGATGAAACCAGTACCCGCATCCGCGCCGTAGAATGAGCCGTTGTTGGCAATCCAACCACCGATAAGACCCGGCGCCAGACCCGGACGGTCTGCAATCGCGTAAGCAATGTAACCAGAAAGGATTGGGATCATCAGGGTGAAGGCAACCACACCCACATCCAGCACTTTGTTCCACAGGCTACCCGGAGGAATCGCCATGCCCGCTTCTGATGGTTGACCACCAATCGCCAGTGCCAATGCAATCAACAGACCGCCTGTTACCACGAACGGGATCATGTGTGATACGCCGTTCATGAGGTAGCGGTACAGATCTGAACGTGCTTGTGATGATTTGCTTTCAGTGCTCTCGCTTGATCCTTCGTCAGAAGACGCCGCGTACGTTGGCGCGTCAAGTGCTTGCGCAATCAGGCCTTTCGCATCTTTGATAGGCGCTTTTACGCCGGTTTTGATCAAGCGTTTACCCGCAAAGCGCGCCATGTCGACCTGTTTGTCACAGCTCACGATGATGGCTTCTGCGCGTGCAATTTCTTCTGCGGTTGGGCTGTTTTTCACGCCGATAGAACCGTTGGTTTCTACCTTCATTTCATAACCCATTGCTGCCGCGCCTTTTTCAAGGGCTTCCGCTGCAAGGTAAGTGTGCGCGATGCCGGCAGGGCAACCTGTTACGCCAATCAGGAACCCTTTGTTCGCTTCAATAGCTTGCTCGTCAGCTTTCTTTTCCATCAGAAGTGCCAGTGCGTCTGATGCAGAGGTCGCTTGCAGGAATTGCTCAATAAAACCGTCTTCAATCAGCTTTGACGACAATTCTGCAAGTACTTCGATATGGTGGTTTGCGCCGCCATCTGGCGAAGCAATCATGAAAAAGAGTTTTGAAGGCTGGCCGTCTTCGGCACCGTATTCAATGCCATTGCGACTGATACCGATCGCGACTGCAGGGTTCGATACCGCCGCACTTTTTGCGTGTGGCAGTGCAACACCGTCTTCGAAACCTGTGTTACCCAGCGCTTCACGTGCATGGATGTCAGCGAGGAATTGGGTTTTATCACTGACTCGACCTTGGGCGTGAAGCAGTTCGATCATTTCGACGAACACGTCTTCTTTCGTGGTCGCTTTTAGGTCCAAGCAAATCAGCGATTCGTTGATTAACGTATTAATCATGAGTTTTACCTCTGAATGTTGTTCTTATTGTATGAGCATATTTTCCCGTGACAGGGCGAGACTCGAAAGAGGAAAAGAAAGGCTTTTACTAAAAAAATGTAACATTGAATTAGCGGTGTGATCTGTTTCTCATTGAGATTTATCGGTGGGGAGTGGTAACGATCAATGAAAAAATGCTTATATACAGTGGCTTAAGGGTGGGTTTTAAGATTATGCACATTGACCGTAAATGGAGGCTTATTTTCTTTGACTAGAAATTAGTAACCGAAGATTGAGGTTTGCTTTCCTATTTTATTGAGCAAGGTCACGAATTTGCTGCGGTTTGTTCTGAAGTGCTCGGCTGCCGTCAAAATGGGGCAGATAATGCGCGCCATGTTTTCGCGTAAAAATAGATGTTATGAGTCAGGTCTTTTCGCTGTTGCTCGACAACCTTCTGGGTGAAAGGGAGCATTTCAATCGCATTTGGTTTGCGAGCGACCAAGTCACACCGCCAACCTTTAGCTACCAAGTTAACTTCCCTCGCCTTGAATTGGTGATCAGTGGTGAATACCCCAACCAAATTGAAAATGCGGATAAGTCGATCAGCGAAGTCACCTTGTTTGCGGGCGATGCGCTTTATGTACCGCCCAATAGTTGGAACAAACCCAACTGGGAAACAGATTGCTCCGTACTGAGTTTACTGTTTGGTAAGCGACAACTTGGGTTTAGCTTGGTCGGGAAGGCGAAAGCACAGCCGAATTTTTATGACGTGCAAAAGCACAGCATTCAAACGCGCACTGGCCACGCCATTGATCATATCCTGAGTGCGTTGAACAGTTTGGCGAAAGAGCCTGTTCAGTCACCGATGGACAGTCACTTGCTGCACGCCTTACTAAGCTACAGCCAGCAAATGTTGCTTGCGCCAGAAGCGGGGCGTCGCAATCGCGTCGAAGATTTATATCAAGGGATTTGTATCTACATTCAAGAAAACTTCCACCGTGACATCAGCAGGGAGTCCATTGCTGCGCGTTTCAGCATCACGCCCAATCACCTGTCGCGGCTATTCCGCCAACAAGGCCATATGCGAATGGCGGACTACATCACCTGGGTGCGTGTTGATCGGGCGAAATTCATGTTGAAGCGATACGACTTTCGATTAAGCGAGGTGGCCACGCGGTGTGGTTTTCAGGATGTGAACTATTTCTATCGTGTGTTCAAAGCGAAAACAGGGCTCACGCCATCTGAGTATCGTGGTAGCAACTAACTCAAGTAGGCTGACGATGTGTGCTGCATTATGGCTTTAGTGATTTTTTAGTGCGGTTTCTAGCGAGTGAAGCACGATGGTTTCGACAATGTCTAACGAGGTGTTTTCTTCAAGATACTGACAGAACGTCGTGTCGAGAAGCTGCTGTGAGAAGGTTGAAAAGGCCACAATATGCTCGCGCACGGGCGGCTTTGGGAGCATCACGCCGATAACGCGCGTTACCTCACCACGTTTTGATAACCAATCCAGCGGTTGTTCTGTGGACGCGATGAAGACGTGAATGTGACTGACCAAAGGCGTCATCAGATGGGGAAGTGCGATGCCATTGCCCATGCAGGTCGATGAAACGTTTTCCCGTGCGTACAAGGCATTAAACAGGGCTTCTTGGGTGGTGTCTTCGTGATTCTCATTGTCGGCGACGCGCAAGGAAAATTCAGCCAGTAGCGCGTGTTTATCAAGGTTCGATTGAGGGGCTTGGTAAACCTGATAAGGAAAAGGCAGCGAAATAAATGCGCCAGTAGGCGTGGCTTTCGAGCGCTTACCGCCACAGACCAAGGTGCCATGCTCGGCGGCGAAATCGGTTAACACCATGGCCGCAAGTTCGGCATCATTGCCTTCAATCAATAATTGGCAAAGATCGTTAGGGCGCGAGCTGAGGCTCAGAATACGTATTGGCTGCTCCGCGTTCGCGGCATTGCGTTGAGACAGGTTGCAAAACACGGTAACGGAGCGGAATAGACCCGCCAATGTTTTTAATCGATTCAGCTTCCATGCTGGTAAACCTTCGTCGCCGATCAGAAAGGTGATGCGTCGACTGATGGTTGGCATTGTCATAACGCTTCGCAGCGCGCCAACACACTGACAGGGTCTGTCAGTGCTTCTTCGATGGTAACACAATGGATTTTACTGCCAGTAAAACGGGCTCTGTCTTCAATTTCAATATCAGATGCAATCAACACAACGTCTGCTTGGGCAATGTCTCGAATGCTTAACGGGTTTTCAATGCCCATCGCACCTTGGGTTTCGACATTAATGTGGATGTTCTTTTGTGCGGCTGCTTTTTTCAATTCAGCAGCGGCCATGTAGGTATGCGCAATGCCTGTTGGACAAGCGGTTACAGCGACAATTTTCATAGTGCTATCTTTTCGATTAAGAAATAAATCCTGCACGGCGTGCGTGCTAGAGGGCGCGCATTGTCTACGAAGACTTGCATTACGTCAGTGACTTAGCCCACGTTGTTGAAACGTGATGTGTCGCTTTTGCCAAAAGGACAGTGGCGACATCCTTTCCCACAGCAGGTACCACGCTTCAAGTGATACCACGCAGAGAACACCATAAAGCCATTTTCCATGGTGTAATCTAGCCCTTCAATGAGGTCAGGGTTGTTTGCGTAGGGTTTGGCTAAACGTATCAGATCATTGACGCTGTATTCTTGATACAGCACGTCTAACTCTTGGTTAATGCGCTCAGCTAAACACCTTGGGCACAAGCATGCCAAATGGTTCTTATCGGCAACGGGCAATATGTGAGGATATTGCATACACCAACACGCGCCTGTGTCGGCGGTGCAGGAGAGTGGTGCGTTGCACTGAGGGCATGATGTCATTGACGTATCTTCGTGTTGTTGAGCAAAGCCTGTCACCGAAGAGCGTATCGGCGAAACATGAAGCACACATTCTACCTAATTTTGTACCTATCCTTCACCCTCAGATTCAGTGGAAGCCCAACGCGAAAACACACAACCTAGGTGAAACCTTTCACGACTAAAACCCCTTCATGCGATCCACCTCTATAATTTGTGTCTTACACTTTACCGATAAGCGAAATGATAATAATTTGCATTCAATTTATTTTGGAGTGAATACAAATGGCACATGAACAGGCTTTTCATCATGACCCTCTGCTTAGAGTCCGAGATCTGTGTGTTGACTACATCATGGATGATGGTCACTTCCGAGCAGTAAACACCGTCAGTTTCGATATCGGTCGCGGCGAGATATTTGGCTTAGCGGGAGAGTCTGGGTGCGGTAAAAGCACCATCGCATTCTCTGTGAACAGTTTGCACAAGCCGCCAGCTTTTATCTCTGGTGGCGAGATTTGGCTTGAAGATCGCAATCTTCGCGAATTGGCGGAAAAAGATCTCAACATGGTGCGTTGGAGTGAAATTGCCATGGTG
Organism: Enterovibrio sp.; assembly: GCA_042096095.1. Lineage (GTDB taxonomy): Bacteria > Pseudomonadota > Gammaproteobacteria > Enterobacterales > Vibrionaceae > Enterovibrio. The sequence goes on along the minus strand of JBELME010000084.1, from coordinate 5,502 downwards.
TTTCAAAGCGCCATGAACTCCTTGAACCCAGTGTTGACCGTGCAAGAGCAGTTTGTTGATGTGATCCAATGGCACAAAGGCTGGAGCAAAGAAGAAGCGATTGACCGTGCAATGAAAATGATGGATTTAGTGAACATCCCACGTGAGCGCATTTTAGATTACCCCCACCAGTTCAGCGGTGGTATGCGCCAACGGTTAGTGATTGCGATAGCACTGAGCTTGAGCCCGAAACTGATCATTATGGATGAACCAACGACAGCGCTGGATGTGGTGGTACAGCGTGAAATTCTTCAGCAGATTTTCTCTTTGAAAGAAGAGTTTGGTTTTTCGGTGCTTTTCATTACACATGACTTGGCGCTCATGACCCAGCTGAGTGATCGCATTGCCATCATGCGAAACGGTGAAATTGTGGAAGTGAACACTTCTTCGCGTATTCGTAATGAGCCTGAACACCCTTACACACAACAACTTTGGGCATCGTTCCCCAATATTCATGACCGCGAAGCCAGTAAAGAGAAATTTGAACAAGGAGAGCCTGCATGACGCCGCCATTAACTCAAGAGCAACCGATCATTCAATTGAAGAATGTCTCTAAGAACTTTGCTGTCGGTGGCGGGTTTTCAAAACAAGACGTGTTTCAAGCATTACGCGGCGTGAGTTTCGATCTGCACAAAGGTAAAACTCTTGCCTTGGTAGGAGAGTCCGGTTGTGGCAAAAGCACGGTCGCGCGGCTGATCACCAAAGTGCATGATGCGTCTTCGGGCGAAATCTTGTTTAAAGGGCAGAACATCAATGATATTCGTTCCGGTAAATCGCTACGTGATTACCGCAGCAATGTCCAAATGGTGTTTCAAGACCCCTTTGGCTCTCTCAACCCTGCTCACACGATTGATCATCACATAGCTCGCCCGTTAAAAATCCACAATGCTATTGCCAGCAAAGCGCAATTAAAAGCGCGTCAAATCGAGTTGATGGAAATGGTAGAGCTCGACCCAGCCTGTTTATCTAAATTTCCTCATCAACTGAGTGGCGGGCAGCGTCAACGTATCAACCTTGCTCGGGCAATGGGTGTCGGTGCAGAGATCATTTTGGCGGATGAGCCGACGTCTATGTTGGATGTGTCGATCCGCCTTGGCGTGCTAAACCTTATGCAGCGGATGAAAAAAGAGATGGGCATTGGCTTTCTGTATATCACCCACGACCTCGCAACGGCGCACTATATCGCAGAAGAAACGGCTGTGATGTATCGAGGGCAAATCGTCGAGTGGGGCGATACGCAGTCTATTCTGTCTAACCCTCAGCACCCTTATACCCAATTACTGATTTCTGCAGTGCCTGATCCAGATTCGCCATTCAGTGAATTGATTAAGCAAACCGACAACTATTCAGCGAACGCAGATGAAATTCGTGCGCTCAGTGAAAAGCTGCAACCGGTGGTGAATCAAGTGAGTGACAACCACTTTGTACGTTGTTGGGAGTCGGCGGCATGACAGACAAGTTCGAAGCAGATATGACAGTGAATGAATGGCTGTCGTTGGCACAACAATGGTACTGCAATCAAAACATCAACGAGATGTGCTGTTTAAAGGAATTGGTAAAACATTCGCCTGCAACGCTGTTCGATCCACATATCGATGAATCGAAAAGTTTAGCGATTGGATATTGGATGGATGCGTGTATGCGCATTCATCATCATGACGCTTCATTATGTGAAGTTGAAGCCGCCTATGGGTACCTACAATTTAGCTACGGCAAGATGCAAGAAATGGCGAGTGATATTCGACATGAACTTGCCGTTAAAAAGTGGTGTCTGCAACGAATGGACACGCTTATTGTGGTGTTATTGGAGTTTTGTCAAAGTCAGTGCGAAGAATATTGGCAAAAGGAAGCTAACTCCTTGATAGAGGCGCATGTTGTCTTTATGACTATACAAAATCACCTCAATTTGTCCCAAGAGGTGATTTCCGCATAAATAGGCTGGTAGGCTGGATGAATACTGACTAATCTGAATTTGTTAATGGTTTGTTGTATTTTACGGTGTGTTGTGGTTTTGATTATTTGAGGTGTAAATTAATTTAAAGGCTCATTTTAGAGACGAACAGGAAGTGCTAATCAAGATATATCTATGGCACGTCATACATTGGAATATCTTGAATAGGTTTTGTTCGTTGGCTAAATAACACCCCACTAAATTCAATTTTATATACCTCAGCACCTTTATTGGCTCAAAGGTTAGGTTAAACAATTTTTAGAGGAAAGCGCTTCCAAAGCGTGAGATTGCTATTGGCAAACTGAACCAAGGTCTTTCATGACGGGAAACACTACTTTAGTCATGGAGGCAATATGAGTAATGCAGCATCAAACGGTGAAGGGAAGATGAGCCTCACCGCCAAGGTGATTGTCGGGTTAGTCGCCGGTATTCTTCTTGGTTTAACCATTAACATTTTGGGTTTAAACCCAGCAGGTGGCTTTGTTGACACCTACATCACAAATGGCTTGTTCCACGTAGTGGGCAAGATGTTTGTGAACGCGCTGAAAATGCTCGTTGTACCCCTCGTACTGTTCTCATTGATATGCGGTGTCTGTGGCATCGGTGATATCAAAATGTTGGGAAGAGTCGGTTCGAAATCTTTCGGTCTCTATATCCTTACTACAGCCATTGCGATTGCTGTGGCGATCACTGTTGCTGTTATCTCTGGTATCGGCAGTGGTATGGACATGGCGACAGAATCTGCGTTCTCTGGCCGTGAAGCGCCACCGCTATCTCAAGTGCTGATCGACATCATTCCGAACAACCCAATCAATGCGCTGTCTGAAGGTGAAATGCTACAAATCATCTTCTTCGCGATTTTGATGGGCGTATGTATTTTGATGGTGGGTAAACCAGCCAAGAAATTGGTTGAGCTCATTGAAGTGCTTAACGAAGTGATGATGAAAATGGTTACTGTCATCATGGAAATCGCACCGTATGCAGTGTTCTGTTTGATCGCGAAGGCGATGGCAAACCTTGGACTTGCATTGTTTGCACAATTGATTGGCTACGTAGTTGTCCTCATCGCTGTGTTGATGCTGCACCTGTTCGTCGTTATTCCGTTTATCCTCAAGCTCTTCTCTGGCCTAAGTGTCACGACCTTCTTGAAGAAAGCACGCAACATGCAAGTGTTCGCATTCAGTACTGCAAGCTCGAATGCGACCATTCCTGTTACGCTTCGCACTGTGACTGAGCGTCTAGGTGTTCGTAACTCTGTGGGCTCATTCACGGTTCCATTTGGCGCAACCATCAACATGGATGGTACGGCGATCATGCAGGGTGTGGCGACAGTGTTTATCGCAAACATCTACGGCGTTGATCTAGGTCTGACGGGTTATGTCACTGTGATCATGATGGCGGTTCTGGCATCTATTGGTACCGCGGGTGTACCGGGTGTTGGCCTGATCATGCTATCGATGGTATTCGCGCAAGTGGGTCTGCCACTTGAAGGTATCGGTCTTATCCTTGGTGTTGACCGTCTACTTGATATGGTGCGTACCGCCGTTAACGTTACTGGTGATGCCGCAGTGAGCTGTATTGTTGCGAAGAGCGAGGGCAAATTGGACGAATCAGTCTTTAACGACCCGAAAGCAGGTGTTGTTGCTGGCGTAGAAATCGACCATGATGCAGAGAAAGAACTGGCAGACGTTGCTAAAGGTTAATCTTTTGCAAGTACGCTGAGTGACAAAGAGGCACCTACTGGTGCCTCTTTTTGTTGGTGTTGATTGAACCGTTAGTTTACCGAAGGCGCGTTTGAGGTGAGGGACAAACGCGGTGTGATTGCCACTAACCACACACTCAGTGCGATGGCGACAATGGCGTGCGCAATCAGAATCTCGATGCTGGATGTCGACCACTGCCCAACCCCAAATGCCATGCCTGCCAATATCACCAATCCTGCAAGCGACCACAGAAACCCGCTTTTCCCCAATGGTGTATCTCCATGAGTAACGGCGTGTCTTGAAACACACAGTGACAAAGCAAACGCGAGCGCCAAGAGCATGCAATAAAGAAAGCTCGGTTGAATTTGAGTCGCGGCGAGTGGCGCGATAAATAGCGTAACCGCGAACCATAATCTCGCTTTAAGAATAAGCGGGGTGCCACGGTGTGCTAACTGAGAAAAATAGAGAACAATCGCCAAAGACAATGCGCCGACGACCGCGCCCGCAAGTACGTCGGTCACGTAATGCACGCCCAAGTACACACGGCTGAGTGCGACTAAGGTGGCGGGAACAAGCCATACCCACAGTGCTTTTATCCCAGTTTGTTTCACCCAGCTGTATACCAAGCCCCAGACCACAAAAGCCGTTGCTGTGTGACCACTTGGAAAGGCAAAGCCTGATGCCAGATCCCGTTGGAGATCGGGAAACACGTAAAAAGGGCGGGGTACAGCAAAGTGCAGTTTTCCAAAATGGGTGATAACGGTAACCAAAACAGCAACTAAGGCAACACTCGCCGTGCGTTTTAAGCCGCCAGTTGCCATTGCTAAGGGGATAAGTAAGAAAAACAGAGCGCCATTTCCAAGCGCAGAAACCGCAAAAAGCCCTTTTGATAAAAGGTTCGACAGAGGCGATGGCAGACCTTCAATGAACTGCTGAACGTGTCGGTTTAGCCCGGCATTCCAAACGGTAAACGCTGATGCTAGGTGTGAAAAGTTCTGAGAGGTTTCAAGTGCACTCGGTGTGGCTGACAATAACAGCTCTGGAAACAAGGCGACTTGCTTTGGAAAGCGGGCGTCTTTTTGCATGATGTCGTTTGGTTTCATCATGAACACGGCACGCACTTCACGACCAAAATGCTCGGCGTTCCAAGCGGCAACAGCATCGTATTGAATGTCGAAGGAGTGTGAAGCTACGTCATGCACGGGAATGGTTGACAAGGCAACACAGTCATAAACAATGGCGTTGTCTTGCCTCACGAGCTCTTTCACAGCTTTAACGGCAATGCCTGTTTCTTCAAGCGTCTCTCTAACCGCTGCATCACTGGGGATATCAGTATCGACATACCCGCCAGGAATCGAGATGCGATTGTTGAGAATATCGCGTGTGACGAGAACACGGCCTTGCGAGTCAGAGACGAGGCAAGCTGCTCCTTTTATCTGTTGAGCATCGTTTGTCGTAGCAAGTGCTGATAAAGAGATAAGTGACAGGAATAGGAAGAGAAGGTGGGTACGCATCATGCTCGCTCAAATCTTAATGTTGGCTGCATTGTAGCTGACTTACCGCTGAGATGTCTGAACGCAGGCAAGGAAAGTGAAATCTTCTTTTTAGATATTAAATTTATAGTATTAAGGTGTTGGTTTTTCGTGTTATTTGACTCATTGACAAGTCATTTTGATGTCTTTTTGAACGGTTGAGTAAGATAACGTAAAAAAGGTATTTACAGCTTCGCGGTAGGCCTATAATATTCGCCGCAGCCACGGAGAGATGGCTGAGTGGTTGAAAGCACCGGTCTTGAAAACCGGCGTGCGT
>JBELME010000083.1:0-15168 GCA_042096095.1 Enterovibrio sp. | reverse complement strand
CCCTTTATCGACGGGCAATGACGGCATTGCACTACTGGCCTTTTTAGGGGGGGCATCCGCCGCGAGCGGCATGGTCATCGTCTCGACGATTGCACTGGCGATCATGGTATCGAACGATCTTGTTCTGCCGCAGTTACTGCGAAGAATGCGTATTTCGAACCGCAATTTCACTCAGTTTTCCGGCCTATTGCTCAATGTTCGTCGCGCCCTGATTTTCTTATTGCTGATTGCCGCCTGGGGCTTCTATCAGCTCATTCTTGAAGTGCCTTCACTCTCTGCCATTGGCTTTTTATCGTTCGCCGCGATTGCGCAGTTTGCCCCGCCTTTGGTGGCAGGCATCTATTGGCGTCAGGCCAATAAGAAGGGCGTGTATGCAGGCTTAGTGTCAGGGTTCATCGTCTGGTTGATGACCCTCATGACCCAAACCGGCATGCTGGCAGGCACGCCTGATACCAATCTCGTACTCTGGCTTTTAGCGCCGCCAGCGCTGCCCTTTTTCCGTGAACTAAGCGCGGTAGATTGGGGGATGGTGCTGAGTTTGATGGTGAATACCGCCTGCTTTGTGGGCGTGTCGATGGCAACGCGTCCGTCACTCAGTGAGCGCTTACAAGCGGCGAGTTTTGTGGGAACCCCTTTGCCGGAAGGCGATGACAGCAGCCTGTACCAAAGCCGTGTCACCGTGGCGGAATTGGAAATGCTCGCAGCGCGATTTGTCGGCCGCACGCGGATGCGACAAACCTTTCGTACCTTCGGCGAACAACGTGGTGAAACCTTACTGCCACAGCAGCAAGCCAGTGCAGCCTTGATCCGTCACACTGAGCGTGTGCTTGCGGGTGTATTTGGGGCATCGTCAGCGAAGTTGGTACTGACCTCTGCGTTGCAAGGCCGCAACATGCAATTGGAAGAAATCGCGACCATCGTTGATGAAGCGTCGGAGCTTTTCGATTTTAGCCGGGGCTTGTTGCAAGGTGCGATCGAACACATCAGCCAAGGCATTTCGGTGGTGGACAAACAACTGCGGCTGGTGGCATGGAACCAGCGTTATGTTGAGCTTTTCAAATTCCCACCGGATCTGATTCAAGTCGGCAGACCCATCGCAGATGTGGTGCGTTATAACGCTGAGCGTGGGCTTTGTGGTCCTGGTGAGATAGAAGGGCACGTGGCTAAGCGCGTGTCGTATTTACGCCAAGGCTCCCCCCATACATCATCGCGTGTTCACCCTGATGGACGGGTTATCGAAGTGCAGGGTAACCCGATGCCGGGCGGCGGGTTCGTCATGAGTTTTACCGACATCACGGCGTTCCGTGATGCAGAAGAAGCGTTGAAGCAATCAAACGAAACCCTAGAAGCGCGTGTTATCGCACGTACACAGGAGTTGGAATCGCTAAACCGACGCCTGATCAGTGCAACCAACAAAGCGGAGCATGCCTCGCAATCGAAAAGTCGCTTGTTAGCTGCTGTAAGCCACGACTTAATGCAGCCGCTGAATGCCGCGCGCTTGTTTGCCTCTTCGCTCAATGAGATGGCACAAGACCAAGATGTGCAGAATATGTCGGGACACATTGAAAGTGCCCTTGGCGCGGCGGAAGATTTGATCGGGGATTTGCTGGATATTTCTCGTTTGGAATCGGGAAAAATGAAGGCCCAAATTACCGACTTCGATTTGGATGAGGTGTTTTCAACCCTCGCGGCGGAATTTGGCATGATTGCCAATGAACAAGGCGTGCAGTTCAAGGTGTTACCCACAGGGCTGCGTATTCGCTCCGATCGCCGCCTTCTGCGTCGAGTACTGCAAAACTTCCTGACGAATGCATTTAGGTACAACCCCGATGGGCGTGTGCTATTAGGTGTGCGTCGTCGTGGGGATGAATGCAGCATTGAAGTGTGGGATAACGGGCCAGGTATCCCTGAAGACAGACAGCAAGATATCTTCGATGAATTTACGCGCATTGATCGAAAAGGTGCTGAGTTGGGTTTAGGGCTCGGCCTTGCGATTGCGCGCGGGATCAGCAGGATCTTAAATCAGTCTTTAGATCTTCGCTCTTGGCCGGGAAAAGGCACGGTTTTTTCCATCACTGCGTCCGTGACAACAGTGATGCCTCAGGTGTGTGACACTGGGGTTGAGTCTGATGCGGCACCGAAAAATAGTATGCAACTGGCTGGGGTTCGTGTGCTGTGTGTGGATAATGAAAGGGACATCTTGGCTGGCATGGAAAGTCTTTTATCTCGCTGGGGTTGTGAAGTGAAAGTCGCTGAGGATCTGGAAGAGGTCGTCGCGTGTTTCCAGCAAGATTGGTTACCCGATTTTATCTTGAGTGACTACCATTTAGCACCGTCCTTGACCGGGCTAGATGTATTGAAAGAATGTCGACGTTTGCTGGGAGATGCTTTTTATGGGGCGATCATTACCGCAGACAGAACGCAAGAAACGCAGCAATGTATTCGAGAAAAAGGCTTTGGATACATTGCTAAACCCGTGAAGCCGCTGAAGTTACGCGCATTGCTTCAACAAGGAGTGAGCTAGAATGGAAGTGTTTTCGATCCCTCGATTAGATACCGAAGTCGGCCTGATCCGCGCCGAAGGTCAATGGGATCCGGTGACTGCAGACATTCAATTGACAGAGTTAGCCCTTATGGGGACCGACGGCTGGATGGATGTGACATTTTGGATGACCGAGCAAGAGCATGAATCACGCATTGCCGCAGTGATTGCGGCTGCCAAGTTGTACTTAGTGTGACCGGTGCTGCTGACGATGTATTTCTGCGCCTAGCGAGGTCGTCAAACGCAGAAAAAAATGCGCGCATAATAGCGCGCCGATAAGGACAATCCCTTTCTTAAATGCCGCTTATCGCCAATTTTAAGGGTGATCAGCAGGTCAGGGTGAGAAAGTCAGAGCCAGTATGTTTACTGGCTTTTTTCATCGTCGGAAAAGTACGTTTTGTATTCCACGAACGTTGTTGGCGTTTCGCCGTAATAGAATGTCCCTTCTGATTTCACCACCAATTGAATGGCACTTTCTTCGCTGGTAGGCGCAGGCAAGTCAACTATCCATTCCGTGCCGTTAGTGCTGTTGCTTTCCATGTCGACAGGGGATGGAGCAGGCTGTTGTTCCTTATTCTGCATGATGCTGATCTTCGCACCATCAAGAACAAAATCGGATGTAAGTTTGATAACGACTTCACTGTCTGTGAGGCGTTCTGAGTACAATTGAATTTTAAAATCGCCATTGGCGAGTGTGCAAAGGCCACTGGTGTATCGACAATTCGAGCGTGCTGCGAGCTTGTAGGCCTCGCCTTCTTTCGCGACAAGTGCTTTTTCACTGACGGCTAAATCAACCCCAAAATACGCAATGATGGCTAACATGGGAGCGACAATCATCGCAAGTACAATGTGTTTGTTTTTAAACATAATAATGAGACTTTTCCACATTCATCCTTGAGTAAGGCTCAACATACCGTACCGGAGTGATAAAAAAAGCCCCAAGGCGGGGCTTTTTAATCGTTACGTGATGCTCCTATCTCTCTTTTGTCTCTTGCTGCGTCATCGCCCTGCAGCAAGAGAGGTTGGAGAGTCTGTTCAATGGGGTCTCTGTAGTGTTGATCTAAAGAGAACCACCACGAACATTGTCTTCGTGCTTAGTGAGACTGTGCGTCACCAGCACCTGTTGGTACACGCACACTTTCTACCAATTCTTTCACTTCTTCTGGCGTTTCTGCGGTTACGCGAGACACCAAGATAGCGACAGCGAAGTTGAAGATTGCGCCAATGGCACCAAATGCGTTTGGTTCGATACCGAAGAACCAGTTGCTGCCCCAGTCTTTTAAGTATGTCCAATCAGCAACAAACAAGATGCCTTTGTGTTGGAATACATAGAACAGCGTGACACTGATACCGGCGATCATGCCCGCAATCGCGCCTTCTTTGTTGATGCTCTTCGAGAAGATACCCATCATCAAGGCAGGGAAGATGGAAGACCCTGCGAGGCCGAAGGCGAGTGCGACCGTACCGGCGGCAAAGCCAGGCGGATTGAGCCCGAGATAACCGGCCACCAAGATGGCGAATATCATGGCTATCCGACTTGCCCGTAGTTCTGCTTTTTCGGATATCGATGGGTTGATAACCCCTTTTATCAAGTCATGCGATACCGCTGACGAGATGGCGAGCAGAAGGCCTGCTGCTGTCGACAGTGCTGCTGCTAAACCACCTGCTGCAACCAGTGCAATCACCCAGTTTGGAAGTTTCGAGATTTCAGGGTTCGCAAGCACCATGATGTCACGGTCAACTTTCAGCTCGTTTGTTTCTGCGCTAGAGGTGTACTGGATCTTACCGTCGTTGTTTTTGTCATCAAAACCAAGAAGGCCTGTTTTCTCCCAGTTTTTAAACCAATCAGGACGCTCGTCATAGGCAAGGTGCTGACCTGGTGCTGGGTTAACCGTGTCCATCAGGTTGATACGCGCCATTGCTGCAACCGCGGGAGCGGTGGTGTACAAAATCGCGATGAAGAACAGTGCCCAACCTGCAGAAGTACGCGCATCACGCACTTTCGGTACGGTGAAGAAGCGGATGATAACGTGTGGCAGACCCGCCGTACCAATCATCAGCGACAGGGTGTAAACAAACATGTTTAACGTGTCGCCCCGAGAGGTGGTGGTGTATTCCGTAAACCCGAGTTCGGTCACCACCTGATCAAGCCGGTCGAGCAGATACTGATCCGTCCCTACCATTGTGCTGCCCAAACCAATTTGTGGCAGTGGGTTGCCTGTGAGTTGTAGAGAGATAAATACAGCAGGAATGGTGTAGGCCAAAATCAGAACACAGTACTGTGCGATCTGCGTGTAGGTGATCCCTTTCATACCACCCATCACGGCATAGATGAATACGATACACATACCGATGCCAAGACCTGTTGCATAGTCCACTTCAAGGAAGCGACCAAATGCAACACCAACACCTTTCATCTGACCGATAACGTAGGTAATAGAAGCGATGATCAGACAGGCAACCGCAACGATGCGTGCCGTGTTGGAGTAGAAGCGCTCACCGATAAACTCAGGCACGGTAAATTTGCCGAATTTACGCAGGTAAGGCGCAAGAAGGAGTGCTAGAAGCACGTAGCCGCCAGTCCAACCCATCAGGAAGACCGAGCCGCCGTAGCCCATGAAGGCAATCAAACCTGCCATGGAGATAAATGATGCTGCAGACATCCAGTCTGCTGCTGTCGCCATGCCGTTTGCGATAGGATTAACACCACCGCCTGCAACATAGAACTCTTTTGTCGACCCTGCTCGCGCCCAAATTGCAATCGCGATGTACAGGACAAATGTCGCCCCTACGACGAGGTAGGTAATTGTTTTCAAATCCATTTCTAAAGCCTCTTACTCGTCGTCTACGCCAAATTCGCGGTCAAGCTTTCGCATCTGACGCGCGTAAACGAAAATAATGCCGAGGAAGACGTAAATTGAGCCTTGCTGAGCAAACCAGAACCCGAGTTTGTAACCACCAATCTGAATCGTATTCAAAGCATCGACGAATAAGATTCCACAACCGAACGAAACCACGAACCAGATGGAAATGAGTATCACCATCAGTCGTAGGTTTTTATTCCAGTAGGCTTGTGACTGTTCCTTGTTTTCGAACGCCATTGCCATCTCCTTAATTGACACGTTAACGGATTGTTACTTTTCGACAATAGCAGCCTAAAGACACGGGAACACTGCAACTTTAGTCGAGCGAGAAAGCGTGATAACTGGCTGTCAAAACTGGGTTTGTGTGATTCAAAGCATGCATTTGGCCTAGTTAACAAGATGTTAACTACGCCAAAGGTCTAATAGGCTTTAGGCTAAGTTGAGCAGCGGGATACCGTACGACTGCAAATTCTCTGTTGCAAAGAATGTAAGTGTTTTTTCCGAAGGTGAGCAGTGCAAAAAATGGGTGTGGAAGTCGGGTTTCTTCTTAAGATTCAGGTTATTGCTGTGGGGGTGTGAAAGCGCCATCGGGTAGGAAAAACTGACAGTAACCTGCGTCGATTCATGAAGCGTGCGAATATTCACTTAGGTACGACACAAGTTACGTTACGCGTCAGGGTCCGTTTGTTGAAGCAGAATAACGGCTTGAGTACGGTTTTTCACGCCGAGCTTTCTGAATATCGCCGTCATGTGCGCTTTGATGGTGGCTTCCGATACATCAAGCTCATACGCAATTTGCTTGTTGAGCAAGCCATCAGACAACATGCTGAGCACTTTGTACTGCTGAGGCGTAAGCGAGGCGATTTTATCCATCAAGGACTCTTCTTCACCCGCGTCGCTGAAATCGATACCGCTAGGGAAGCAAGGTTCACCGTCTAGGACTTTGTTGAGTGAGCCGATAAGTTCACGCATGTCACTGGATTTAGGGATAAACCCAAATGCGCCATGGCTGTGCACTTGGCGTATGACACTCGCTTCTTCACTGGCCGAAATGACAACGATGGGGAGTTCGGGGTATTGGACGCGAAGGTGGATCAATCCAGACATACCGTTGGCACCGGGCATTTTTAAGTCCAGTAACAGTAAGTCGATGTCAGGTTCTTTCTCGAGTAATGCGGTGAGGCTGTCGAGCGAGTCTGCTTCCAACAGGTTCGCGCCGCTAATCGCCATATGAACGGACTGAAATAGCGCATTACGAAACAGTGGATGATCATCTGCGATGACAATTGTGTATTGAGCGTCCATAGGAAATATTTAATACCTCGTTAACAACCACGCTAACACTCGGGATCGGTTAGATCAATTTCGATGGACGCGAAGTAAGAGCCTGATCCCCCTAGATTTGTGGCAATGTAAGGGAGATCAAGTTTGGTTGCAAACCAGCGTTATTGTTTAATCAGCTGATTTTGAACAAGATGCGAGAGAAACGGAGACGCTTTCATGAATCCGGTTAGGCGCGCCTCAGGCATAGGGTTGCCATTGGCATCCCAAAAGTCCAGTGTTGGCAATCCAAGCACATTAAGCGACATCAGCAATTTGATGTCTTGAGGACGGTTCGCCGTGACATCTGCCTGAAGTAACACGAAGTTTTGCAGTTCCGTCGCCACCTTTGGATCGTGGAAGGTGTATTTCTCAAACTCTTTGCACGCCACGCACCAATCGGCGTAGAAATCGACCATCACAGGTTTGCCCGCTTGTTTCGCTGCAGCAAGTTCTCGGTTCAGATCGTCAATACTCTCGATTCGAACAAAACTCACGTCAGGGACATCTGCTTTTGCGGTCGAATTGAGCGCGTTATAGGTGTAGGACGCACCTGTGCTTAATCCCAGAATGGAGATGATGGCGAGGGTGCTCGCCAGCTTGCCAGGCTTGATTGAACGGCTGATATGGTAAAGCCAACCTAGTGCGGCGATAAGCCAGCCCATCCAAAGGCCGATGCTGGCTTGTTCTGGTAACAAACGTTCGAGCAAGAATAGAGGAACAGCCAATAACACGAACCCGAAGAAGACTTTTACCGTGTTCATCCAGTCGCCAGCTTTGGGCAGCAGTTTGTTGCCGAACATTGCCGCCAGAATAAGTGGGATACCCATGCCTAATGCCAAGGCGTAAAGGGTGATAGCGCCCGTGAGCAAATCACCGCTTTGCGCCACGTAAAGCAGCGCGCCCGACAAAGGCGCCGTGGTACACGGTGAGCAAATTAAGCCTGAGATTGCCCCCATGCTGAACACGCCGACGTTGCTGCCACCGGTTTGTTGATTGCTCATTTGGCTCAAACGGGTTTGTAGACCCGAAGGGAGCTGAAGGTTAAATACGCCAAACATCGACATGGCCAACAAGATGAACAGTGTGCTTAATCCAATCAACACATACGGGTGTTGGAATGCCGCTTGGAACTGCAACCCTGCCGATGCAACAACAAGCCCGAGTAAGGTATAGGTAAGCGCCATGCCCTGCACATACAGCATGGAGAGTCGGAACGTTTGGCCGTGGGTTTTCTTCCCGCCGCCCAGCACAATACCCGTCAATATTGGGTACATCGGCAGCACACATGGTGTAAATGCCAAGCCGATTCCCAAACCAAGGAAGAGCAAAGGTTGCCACCAATTGTCGGCAAGGCTGCTGACATCGGTTTGTTGGCTCGGTGTTGTTTGGTTCGCCGTTACCTGCTCTGAAGCATCTGTTGGGGCTTCCTGAGTACCGTCGGCTGGTGGGGTGGCAGTGCTTCCCGTGACCGCATAAAGCGGCACATTCACGGTTTCTGGGGGGTAACAAAATCCGGCTTCGGCACAACCTTGATAGGTCACCGTGAGCATTGACGAATCGGTTGCCGAGATCACAGGCACAGAGACGGTGAGCGGCTGCTTGTAGATGTTCACTTCACCGAAGAATTCATCTTCGTAAGGCTGTCCTTGGCGCATGTCGAGTGCGCCAATTTGCGTATCACTACTGGGTGTTACGCCAATCTTATCTTGATACAAATAGTAGCCCGGCGTGACCTGCCAATCGAGGTAAACCCTGTCGCCTTGCTGGGTGAAATTAAATGGGAACGCCTGATCAACGGGCACAAATGCAGGGGCATTACTCGCAATAGGAGACGGTGAATTAAAAAGAGAGAACTCGGCATGTACAGGCAATATGCTGCACAGTGAGAGCGCAAAAAGGGCGAATATTCGGGAACCTATTGTCGACATGACCTTCATCGGGATGGGTTATTCCTAGAGTTAATTTCACTATATCACTGAGACCGGAAAAGGCCGAATTCGTTTCCCGATTCGTAAAGATTCGTCGGTATCTTTGGTTTTTGCTTGTCTGCTCATTCCCTTCAGGCAATAAAAAAGGGCTCCGAAGATCCCTTTTATTAGCATATTGATTGTATCGCGTTGGATTACAGTACGACACCGCCCACAACGAAACCAAGCGCTACAGACGTCGCAATGGTAACAACACCTGGAATAAAGAACGGGTGGTTGAAGACCAAGTTACCGATACGGGTTGAACCTGTGTCATCCATTTCAACGGCCGCCAACAGCGTTGGGTAGGTTGGCAGAACGAACAGCGCACTCACGGCTGCGAACGATGCAATGGCGGTCAGTGGCGCAACGCCAATGGCCAGTGCTGCAGGCATCAGTGCCGTTGTGGTAGCGCCTTGTGAGTAAAGCAGCATAGACGCGAAGAAAAGGCTCATCGCCAGCATCCAAGGGTAATCAGCCAGCAATGTGCCTGCGACTTCTTTGATGCCTTCGACGTGTGCGTTAACGAAGGTTGACCCCAACCATGCAACACCCAGAACACACACACATGCTGTCATGCCTGAACGGAATGTTGGTGCAGCAGCAATTTTCGATGCGTCGATACCCGTGGTGAAAACAATCGCCGTTGCCGCAGCAAGCATGAAGGTCATGATGGCTTCGTTACGACCCAATGTTGGGTTTTCAATCAAGCCAATGGAACTTGAGATTGCTGCCGCATAGCCAACCACCAATACGATGGCGGTCAGGAAGATGAAGGTGGCTTTCTTCGCACTTGGTGCGATTTCGCGCTTCTGCGTACCTTGGATTTTGATCAAACCTTTCTCAAGACGCTCTTGGTAAACAGGATCGTCTTTCAGTTCGCAGCCCATGAAGTTAGCAACGAATGCACCTACCATACAGGCGATGAAGGTGGTTGGAATACAAATACCAAGCAGAGTGAGGTAACCCACACCCATTGGCTCAAGGATGCCAGAGAAGAACACCACTGCCGCTGAAATTGGAGACGCTGTGATGGCGATTTGAGAGGCGATAACAGCGATAGAAAGTGGGCGAGATGGGCGAATGCCTTGCTCTTTTGCCACTTCAGCAATCACAGGAAGGGTTGAGAACGCAGTGTGGCCAGTACCCGCCATCATGGTCATCATGTAGGTAACGATTGGCGCGTAGAAAGTGATTTGTTTTGGGTTCTTTCTCAGGAAGTTTTCAGCCAGTTCAACCAGCCAATCCATGCCGCCAGCCACTTGCATCGCTGCAATTGCGGTGATCACTGACATGATAATTAAGATAACGTCGATAGGGATGTAGCTTTGACTCGTTGGCATGCCAAGTAGCAATGACAACACAATCACACCTGCACCACCGGCTAAGCCGATACCGATACCGCCGATACGTGCGCCTAAGAAAATGAAGGCGAGTACGACAAACAACTCCACTGCAATCATGGATGACTCCTGTTTTAATTTTTAAATATAAAGACCAAACGGAGTCACTCTCTCCCCAGACAACACGCATCCCACGAATTATCGTGTCGAAGGCTTCCTGCCAAGCGTTCCATTGCGTTGATTTGCTGTGTTAAAGGGGGTTTCTAGCGTGGTGAAGAGTCACTTCGTTTAGTCGCTATGACAAAAAATGGGTATCGATTACCGATACCCATTGTTGTTTACGTCTTAGTTATAGCGCTTCGCTTTATACTGCGGGTGCATCAAGTTTTCAACAGAGAAGATATCGTCTAACTGTTCTTCCGTCAGAAGACCACGCTCAAGCACGACGTCACGAACGTTTTTGCCTGTTTCTGCACAAATCTTACCGACGATGTCGCCTTCATGGTGACCGATGAACGGGTTCAAGTAGGTGACGATACCGATAGAGTTGTAAACGTAGCTTTCACACACTTCTTTGTTAACAGTGATGCCGTTGACACACTTCTCGCCAAGGTTGACACACGCGTTTGACAGAATCTCGATAGATTCAAACAGCGCTTGACCGATAACAGGCTCCATGACGTTCAACTGAAGCTGACCTGCTTCTGCTGCGAATGTCACTGTGGTGTCGTTACCAATCACTTTGAAGCAAACTTGGTTAACCACTTCAGGGATAACTGGGTTTACTTTCGCTGGCATGATTGAAGAGCCTGCCTGCATTTCTGGTAGGTTGATTTCGTTCAGACCTGAACGAGGACCGGAAGAAAGTAGACGAAGGTCGTTACAGATCTTCGACAGTTTCACCGCTAGACGCTTCAGTGCGCTGTGAACCATCACGTATGCGCCACAGTCAGACGTTGCTTCGATCAAGTCTTCTGCTGGTGTGCAGTTCAGACCGGTTACTTCAGCAAGACGTTGAACCGCCAGTTGCTGGTAGCCAGCCGCAGCGTTCAAACCTGTACCGATAGCCGTTGCACCCAAGTTCACTTCTAGCAAAAGCTCTGCCGTGTACTTCAGGTTTTTCACTTCTTCTTTTAGAAGGGTAGCGAATGCACGGAACTCTTGACCCACTGTCATTGGCACCGCGTCTTGAAGCTGGGTACGGCCCATTTTCAGAACGCCAGCGTTTTCCGTTGCTTTCGCGTCGAATTCGCGTTGTAGGTACTGGATAGAGTCAACCAGTGTCAGGATGCTGTTGTATACCGCAACACGGAAACCCGTAGGGTATGCACAGTTAGTCGATTGGCTCTTGTTGACGTGGTCGTTAGGGTTAACCACATCGTATTCGCCTTTGTCTTTACCCATCAGCTCAAGAGCAAGGTTTGCAATCACTTCGTTTGCATTCATGTTTACAGAGGTGCCTGCGCCGCCTTGGTAAACATCTGAAGGGAATTGGTCCATGCACTTGCCTGTGTCCAGAATCAGATCACACGCTTTGATGATGTATTCGCCCACATCCGCTGGAATAACACCCAGCTCTTTGTTCGCCATTGCTGCTGCTTTCTTGGTGAAAACCATACCGCGAACGAACTCTGGTACGTCAGAGATAGTGGTACGTGAAATGTTAAAGTTTTCGACAGCGCGCAAAGTATGAATGCCGTAATACGCATCAGCAGGTACGTGGCGTTCGCCAAGTAAATCTTCTTCGATACGTGTAGCAAGGTGAGGGATAGTCAGGTTATTTTCGAGATCAATCGTCTGAGACATGATTTGGCCCTAATGAACTTATAATTGGTTATTCTTTAGCCACAAATTTCGCTGTAGAGTCCGTTCATCAGAGATTTTGGCTGGATACGAAATCTTTTGTATCCGTTTAATATGGGGTGATTTTACTCAGCAATTACAGCAAAAACATGCGTGAGATCACCATTCGTAACGAAGTGAATTTAATTGCATTATTATGTGATCCCGATCGCTGTGTATTGTCTTTTAGGCAGCTGTTCAAGAGGGGGAAATGTATTGATACCGTTAAAAACTGTTAGCGTATTTAATAAATGAAGACAGAATCTAAAACAGACGTGGGCAAGCTAACAATTGCCGTTTACCAATCGGCAAACATTGCGGCAGAATGCTAGGATGCACGTCTGCACTGAATGAGAGGTTTCACCGTGTTTCCTATTTTGCTTTTGATGTTTATTACTGTGCCTATCATCGAGATTGCACTTTTCATTCAAGTTGGTGGCGTGTTGGGATTGTGGCCAACCGTTGCATTGATTTTGCTGACGGCGTTTGTGGGCGCTTCTTTGGTGCGAAGCCAAGGCATTCAGACGTTACTTTCTGTTCAACAGCGTTTGCAACAAGGCGAATTACCTGCCCAGCAAATCGTTGAAGGCGTGATGCTCGCAGTAGCGGGTGTGCTGCTATTAACCCCTGGCTTTATGACTGATGCCATGGGTATGGCAGTTTTGCTTCCTTGGCCGCGTGCTTGGTTGGCTCAACAGATCATGAGCCGCGTGAAGGTGGCAAACTTCCAAAGTGGTTTTAATCATCAACAGGGGCCCTTTGGCCAAGACCCTTTTCAACAAGACCCGCGCAACAACCAACAAGGTGGCAGTACCTTTGAAGGAGAATATGAGCGCAAGCATGATGACCAAGATCGCCTGAACTGAGTTATCACGAAGAGAGTCACGTTGTTGTGAATGGATCAGAAGCAAAAAGCCAACCCTAGGGTTGGCTTTGTTTTCTTTATTATAAAGAAGTACGAAACCGTTATTCTTGCAACTCTGGACGGTGATTGTATTGGTCAAGTGATTCTGGATTATCCAACGCACTGAGCTGCGCGACAGCGCGACCATGTACCACATCGCGTACGGCGATTTCTGCCAGCTTTCCTGATTTAGTCCGCGGAATGTCAGTGATAGGGATGATCTTTGCGGGAACGTGCCTTGGCGTACAACTGGTGCGAATGGTCGTACGAATTTTGCGTTCGAGGTTATCGTTCAGATCAATACCGGGTTTGAGTTTCACGAATAACACCACACGCACATCATTTTGCCATTCTTGGCCGATCACAACGGAATCGATGATTTCTTCTAACTGGTTAACATGGCGGTAGATTTCCGCCGTACCGATACGCACACCGCCGGGGTTAAGGATCGCGTCTGAACGGCCAAAAAAGACCATGCCGTTTTGCTTGGTGAGTTCCACATAGTCGCCGTGGAACCAAATATCATCAATCTTGCTCCAATAAGCGTCGTGGTAGCGTTTCCCATCCGTGTCACTCCAAAAACCAACGGGTTGGTTTGGGAAGCTGTTACAACAGACCAATTCCCCTTTCTCTGCTTGAACGGGTTTACCTTCATTATTAAAGACTTCCACATCTAACGCTAAACCACGAACCTGACTTTGACCGCGATAGACTGGCGAAATCGGGCTACCCAACACGAAGCAACCGCAAATGTCAGTGCCGCCAGCAATGGAACTTAGCTGTATGTCTTTTTTGATGTTGTCATACACAAAGTCGAATTGCTCTGGTGCGAGCACTGACCCTGTCGAGCATAAGGTTTTGAGTGTCGATAGATTGTGTTTATCCATCGGCAAGTATTCTTGTTTTTCCTGCGCTTCGAGGTATTTCGCCGATGTGCCAAATAAGGTGACCCGTTGGTTGTCGGTCAAACGCCACAACACACCCGCATCAGGGTAAAACGGAGAGCCATCGAATAAGACGAGTGTTGCGCCGCTCGCTAGGGCGCTTGCCATCCAGTTCCACATCATCCAGCCACAGGTGGTGAAATAGAAAACGCGATCCCCTGCTTTTACATCGGAATGCAGTTGATGCTCTTTAAGATGGTTGAGCAGGATGCCGCCGACGCTATGTATGATGCATTTCGGTTTGCCTGTGGTGCCGGAAGAATACAGCACGTATAGCGGCGAATTGAAATCGACGCGGGTGAAGGTGAGTTCGGGCGCTGGCTCTTTTAAGATGGCGTTAAAACAGGTGTCATCGGCATTGAGTGTTGCTCCACTGACAAACGGGATCACCACAAGGTGCGCAATGCTGTCGACGCCTTCGCGCACTTCACGTGCTTTGGCGAGGTTATCGTGTGTCTTGCCGTTGTAGTGGTAGCCATCGGTTGTGAACAAGACTTTCGGTTTGGTTTGTCCAAAGCGATCGAGCACGCTGTCTACGCCAAAGTCAGGAGAGGTTGATGTCCAAATCGCCCCGAGTGATGCCGTGGCAAGCATGGCGACAACGGTCTGTGAAATGTTTGGAAGGTACCCTGCAACAACATCCCCTTGCTCAACCCCGCACGCTTTTAGGTATGCAGCGACACAACGGGTTTGTTGCACGAGCTCTGCCCACGATATCGAGGTGGCTTGCTCATCTTCTCCTGAAAAGACAATCGCATCGCTGTTAGGCATGTCCTTCGCCCATTGCAGCACGTTTTCCGCAAAGTTGATCTTTGCATCAGGGAACCAGCGGCTGTCTTTATTTGGAAAGTCGGGTGAGCGTTCAACAATTCGCTCGCCCATGTCGCCCACCACACTGGCAAAGGTCCATAGGGTTTGCCAAAACGCGTCGCTTTGATCGATAGTCCAATGATAAAGCTGATCGTAATTGGTCAACCTTAAGGAATACTGACGGTTAACCGTATCCATGAATTCGGTGAGGTTGGCGTTAGCGACTCTTGTGGTGCTTGGGCGCCATAGTGGATGTTGTGACATGCTTACTCCTACACATTCCTACACATTGTCGGGGTGCGCACTGTCAAAAGCAGGTAGGGCCTGACAACGCTGTTCTATCTCTTTCAAGGTTGGGTAAAGTGTCAGGTCGAGCGCGAAACGGCGGGCATTAAACAATTGAGGAACCAAGCAAATATCTGCGAGGGTTGGAATGTCATCACAACAGAACGCGGTTTGGCTGTATTGTAGTTTCTTTTCCAGTGCGCCTAGGCCTTCACGAAGCCAATGCAAATACCATTCTAATTTCTCATCCTCACTGTGCCCTAAAGGGCCGGTCAGGTGCTTTAACACGCGTAGGTTAGTGAGAGGGTGGACATCGCAAGCAAGATCGTAAGCCAGTGCTCGGC
>JBELME010000082.1:0-15240 GCA_042096095.1 Enterovibrio sp. | reverse complement strand
TTGCTCCATGCTGATCTGCGGGTAAGGCGCTGCACTGTTGGCAAAAATATTCTCACCGCCACACAAAGAGAATAGAGGTTGCGGCCAATGTTCGCCGTTGTTCGTCATTAATGGTGTGTCACTGAGCTGATAAAAGTACGGCACCTTCGCTTTACCTTGCTGGTTGTCTTCTATCGTTTTCAGCGCTTTTCTCACGTCGTCGGCCCGTGCTTTTGCAGCATTCGGGTCATCAGAATACGCCCCCAGTTTTTCGATATTGTCTGCAGCGTCATATAAAGAATGCGGGTTGGAATAAAACACCTTGATGCCAAGACGCTCAAGTTTTGCCAGTTCTCGTTCAGGGTTACCGCCTTGCCATGCAAGCACCAGATCAGGTTCGAGCGCCACGACGCGTTCGATTTTAATCCCACGGTATGAAGCGACTTGTTCTAGCTCTATGGCTTCAGGTGGGTAATCACTGTGGGCACTGACAGCGATAAGGTTTTTCCCTAAACCTGCTTCATAAGCCAGTTCGGTAGTGTGAGGCGATAAGCTGATCACGCGCAGCGGCGCGGCCAATACAAGGCTTGGCAACAAAAGCAAAACAAACAGAATGCGAGACATTAGAGGAATCCGTGTGCGAACCACATGGTGAAACTTTGAAGTACAATCCATAGCCAAGCTTTTTGGCGAAGCTGCTGATTCAGCAAAGCTAAATGAACCGATGAGGGAGCAATATCGCCGCCTAATTTTGGGCGGGTAATCTTTTGGTTATCGTAAATGGCTGGGCCGCCGAGAGATAACTGAAACTTTGCGCCAGTGGCAGAAAGTACCCAATCACTGCCACTCGTCGCCCAGCGTTGCCCGTTATCTCGGATGGCGAGAATGGCGGGTTCAAAGCGGTAACCGGTGGCAATGAGCAGTGCAAACAATCGTGTTGGCACCCAATCGAGCGCGGAGAGAAAAGCCGCAGAGAACAATCCAAACTCTGTATATTCCTCACGGCGTGTCGGCCAAGTGCGTGCCAATAACACCACGAGCGTATAAAGAAATGCGCCAATGCCTCCGAGCAGGGCATACCAAAACAACACCCCAATAACCTGACGCGCATAACCCAGCAATAAGGTTTCACAGCTGGCTTTGGCGATGCCAACACTGGACAGGTTTTGTGTGTCTCTGTTCAGGGTTTCAGCAAGCAGTGTGCGTGCTGCAGGTTTGTCTTCTCGGGTAAGTGCTTGTTCAAGCTGTTGGGTTTGATTGACGATGGGACGCCAACCAAGGACAAGCCAAAGAAGGAGTAAATCGAAAAGCCAAGGGATCCAAACCAGTTGTTTTAAGGCGATGAGCGCGACGGCAAGCGTAAGCCACATGATGCCCAACGCTAATGCGCCCGACAGCTTACGCTGCTGCGGTTCATCATCAGCATGGTTTACTTTGTCTGCGATAGCTTCTGCTACACGTCGCCAAAGACTGAGAGGGTTGTACGACGGTGGCACTGGAAAAAACCAGTGCAATAGCAAAGCTCCCCACATTGCGAGCAAGGTTGAATAGCCAAGCAAGGTTTCAAACGGTGTAGGGAGCTCGGTCATTATGCGCTAAGCAACTCGACCATTTTTTCAACCATGGCGCTTGAGCTTTTTGCTGCGAGAGGCAGGAACTCATCAAACGTCATTGGTGACTCTTTGTCTGCAACATCAGAGATGGCGCGAACGACAACGAAAGGTACGTTGAACTGATGACAGGCTTGAGCAATGGCAGCCGCTTCCATTTCTACCGCAATCACGTTCGGGAAGTGTTCACGAATGTAGTTTTGGCGTTCTGCCGTGCAAACGAAGGCATCTCCCGTACAGATCAAACCGCGAACCGCATGCGGCGCTGGGCTCATTGCTGCGAGTGCTTGCTCTGCAACGTCCATCAGTTTTTCGTTTGATGTAAAGGTGGCTGGTTGGCCTGCCATTTGACCCATGGTGTAACCAAATGCCGTTACGTCAGCATCGTGGTAGGCCACGTCAGTTGAAACAACCACATCACCGAGGTTTAGTGAAGGATCGAAACCACCCGCAGAGCCTGTGTTGATCACTTCGGTGACTTTAAAGCGATCAAGCAGAATCGATGTGCTCAGCGCAGCTGCCACTTTACCGATACCTGATTGCAGAAGAACAACATCAACGCCGTTCATGTCGCCCGTGTAGAATTTGCTCCCCGCAATCTCTTGCAGTTGGCAGTTGTTAATTTTGCTTTTTAGCAGGGTAACTTCCTGCTCCATGGCACCGATAATACCAATTTTCATGTTTATACTCGTTCGGTTTTTGGGAATGCACTGAGTGTAACATGGCGGTAAATTCGGGCGAAAAAAAAGTGCCCTTGCGGGCACTTAATTTCGTGATGTTTGAAGCTAGCAACGCGGTTTATACCTCAAGGTAATCCAAAATGCCTTCCGCTGCTTTTCTGCCTTCATCGATGGCGGTCACCACCAAATCTGAACCTCACACTGCATCACCGCCTGCGAAGATTTTCTCGTTGGTGGTTTGATACGCGAATGCGCCTTGCTCTGGCGCTTGGATGCGTCCCCATTGGTCTAAATCAACGTTGAACGGTTCAAGCCAAGACATTTGATGCGGTTGGAAGCCGAAGGCCATGATAACCGCGTCGGCGGGCAGTACATGTTCGCTGCCTTTGACGGGTTCAGGACGGCGACGGCCTGCTTCGTCAGGTTCACCCAACTGGGTTTTCACCACGGTGACGCCTGTCACGTTGCCGTTGCTGTCCACTTCAAGGCCAAGAGGCTGAAGGTTGAACATGAAGTTCACGCCTTCCTCTTTGGCATTTTTCACCTCACGGCGAGAGCCTGGCATGTTGGCTTCATCGCGGCGGTAAGCACACACCACGTTTTTCGCACCATGGCGAATCGAGGTGCGAACACAGTCCATCGCGGTATCACCACCGCCGAGGACAACAACTTGCTTGCCAGCCATGTCGATGAACTTAGGGGCATCGCCTTCCAGTTCCATGACGCGGTAAGTGTTGGCAATCAAAAACGGTAGGGCATCGTAAACCCCCGGTGCGTCTTCGTTTTCAAGGCCTGCTCGCATGGATTTGTATGTGCCGACGCCAAGGAAGACAGCATCATAATCCTTGATAAGCGTTTCCAAGGTGATGTCTGAACCGACCTCTGTATTCAACTGGAATTCCATGCCCATCTCGGTAAAGACGCGCTGACGATTGCGCATGATGTCTTTTTCCAATTTGAACGAGGGAATGCCAAAGGTCAGCAAGCCGCCAATCTCTGGGTAGCGGTCGAACACAACGGGTTTTACGCCGTTACGAACAAGGACGTCTGCACAGGCAAGACCCGCAGGGCCCGCACCAATGATGGCAACTTTCTTATCGGTCCATTCCACACCAGACATGTCTGGCTTCCAGCCCATTTCAAAGGCTTTGTCGGTGATGTATTTTTCGACATTACCAATGGTTACGGCACCGAAATCGTCATTTAGCGTACAGGAGCCTTCGCACAAGCGGTCTTGAGGACACACACGACCACAGACTTCAGGCAAGCTGTTGGTCTGGTGAGATAGCTCTACCGCTTCAATGATGCGGCCTTCATTCGCCAGTTTAAGCCACTGAGGAATGTAGTTATGAACGGGACATTTCCATTCACAGTAAGGGTTACCACAGTCCAAACAGCGATCAGATTGCGCGGATGCTTGTGTGCCCGTGAAGGGTTCGTAGATTTCAACGAACTCTGTTTTACGTGTTTTGATCGGCTTCTTACGTGGGTCGATACGTTGTACGTCGATAAATTGATATACGTTCTGGCTCATAAGGTCCTCCGTTACTGCGCCTGAACACGCAGCTCTGCTGCGCTTCGGCTTTGGTGACCAAGCAGAGAGCGAACGTCTGCAGCTTTAGGTTTCACCAGATAGAATTTACTGATCCATTGTTCAAAGTCGGCGAGGATTTCCTGCGCACGACCGGAACCGGTGAGTTCCAGATGTTGATCAATGAGACCACGGAGGTGTTCTTGATGAATATTTAAGTTCTCAAGTGAGAGCGCTTCGACCAGTTCAGGGTTTACACGGCCTGCAAAATCGCCCGTTTCATCCAGCACGTAAGCAAAACCACCTGTCATGCCTGCACCGAAGTTGACGCCACAATGCCCGAGGATGGCGACAATACCGCCCGTCATGTATTCGCAGGCATTGTCGCCAGCGCCTTCCACCACGGCTAAAGAACCGGAATTACGTACCGCAAAACGTTCACCCGCCGTACCGGCCGCGAACAATTTACCGCCCGTTGCGCCATACAAACAGGTGTTACCGATGATGGTTGATTCGTGCGAACGGAACGCGGAACCCACTGGCGGCTTGATGATGATCCTGCCGCCAGCCATGCCTTTACCGACATAGTCATTTGCATCGCCTGTGAGCGTGATGTGCACACCACCTGCATTCCAAACGCCCAGAGATTGTCCGGCAGTACCTTGCAACTGTATATTGAGCGGTGTGCCCGCCATCCCTTGGTTACCGTAACGTTTCGCGATGGCTCCCGACAGGGTCGCGCCGATGGAGCGGTCGGTGTTTTTCACGTTGAGGTAGGTACTTGCGGGTTGACGTTTTTCGATGGAATCGGCAAACGTGCCTAGGAGCGTTTGGTTCAGCAAGGCTTTATCAAACGGTGGGTTTGGCTCTGTCCAATAAACAGATTTACCCGCCACCGGTGTTGGTGATTCAAGGATGCTGCTCAAATCGAGTTTGAGCTGCTTGGCTGTGAATCCGTCAACCGCTTCCAACAAATCGGTGCGACCTATCAAGTCAGTGAGTTTCTCAACACCAAGTTCTGCCATCAGCTCGCGCACTTCTTCGGCAAGGCCTTTAAAGAAGTTCATCACTTGCTCAGGCAAGCCTTTGAAGTAATCGCGACGCAGGGTGTCATCTTGCGTTGCAACACCGGTCGCGCAGTTATTTAAGTGACAGATACGCAGGTATTTACAGCCCAGAGCGACCATTGGAGCAGTACCAAAGCCGAAGCTTTCTGCACCCAATATGGTGGCTTTGATGATGTCTAAGCCAGTTTTCAAGCCGCCATCCACTTGAAGGCGAATTTTATGGCGAAGGCCGTTTGCCACGAGTGCTTGTTGGGTTTCAGCAAGGCCAAGTTCCCACGGGCTACCGGCGTATTTCACCGAGGTGAGTGGGCTTGCGCCTGTGCCGCCGTCGTAGCCGGAAATGGTGATGAGATCGGCATAGGCTTTCGCCACACCCACCGCGATGGTGCCTACTCCTGGTTCAGATACCAGCTTCACCGACACCAGCGCACCAGGATTCACTTGCTTGAGATCGAAAATCAGCTGCGCCAAATCTTCAATCGAATAAATGTCATGGTGCGGCGGTGGAGATATGAGCGTCACGCCTTGTACTGAGTGACGGAGACGCGCAATTTCTGCCGTGACTTTATGGCCTGGTAGTTGTCCACCTTCACCCGGTTTTGCACCTTGCGCCACTTTGATTTGCAGCACGTCGGCGTTAGTCAGGTAATGGGGTGTTACGCCAAAGCGGCCGGAAGCAATCTGCTTGATGCGTGAGTTGCGCTCAGAGTTAAAGCGGCGAGGGTCTTCGCCACCTTCACCCGAGTTGGAATTACCGCCAAGGCGGTTCATCGCAATCGCGAGGGCTTCATGTGCTTCTGGGCTCAAGGCGCCAATAGACATGGCGGCGGAGTCGAAACGCTTAAACAGTTCGTTGGCAGGTTCAATGTGCTCTAAAGCCGCTGGTTTTTCAACGGGCTTGAGGCGCATCAAATCGCGAATTGACGAAACAGGGCGGCTGTTGACGGATTGTGCATAGCTCTTGTAGTCAACATTTTCGCCGGATTTCACTGCAGATTGCAGCGAGTTAACGACATCTGGGTTGTACGCGTGGTATTCACCGCCATGAACGTATTTGAGCAAGCCACCATGATCGATAGGCTTACGCTTGAGCCAAGCGCGACGCGACAGGTTGACGAGATCTTGCTGGAAATCATCAAAATCTGCGCCTTGAATACGGCTTGCCACACCTTTAAAGCAAAGGTTAACCACGTTGTCATTAAGGCCGACAGCTTCAAACAACTGAGAACAGCGGTAAGAGGCAATGGTCGAAATGCCCATCTTAGACATGATCTTAAACAGGCCTTTATGGATACCATTTCGGAAGTTAAGTGCCGCTTCCGACATGGTTTTGGCAATCACTTTGTTGTCGACCATTTTGCCGATGGATTCATACGCGAGGTATGGGTAAACCGCTGTTGCACCAAAGCCAAGTAAAACGGCAAATTGGTGTGGATCGCGCGCAGACGCGGTTTCGATAACAATGTTGGCATCACAACGCAGGTTTGCGTTTACCAAACGTTGTTGAACGGCACCGACGGCCATGGCTGCAGGGATTGGCAGTTTGTCTTTTGCGATGCCGCGATCAGAGAGAACAACCAAAACCGTGCCGTCACGAACGACGCGTTCCGCTTGGTCGCACACATCAACAATGGCTTGCTCGAGATCTTTTTCTTTAGGGTTGAAGTTGATGTCGATGATGCTGTTTTGATAATACTCATCGTCCAATTCAAGCAACTGAACCATGTCTGAATACAGCAGAACAGGGCTTTTGAACGAGACGCGGTGTGCGTGACCATCGGTTTCTGAGAAGACATTCTTCTCACGACCAATCGATGTGGCGAGCGACATGACGTGGTTCTCACGTAAAGGATCGATCGGTGGGTTTGTTACCTGTGCGAATTTTTGACGGAAGTAATCCGCGACGTTTCGTGCTTTGGAAGAAAGTACCGCCATTGGCGTGTCATCGCCCATCGAGCCTGTCGCTTCCTGACCGATGTCACCGAGAACGCGCAGCACTTGATCGAGCTCTTCGCCCGAGACGCCGTAGAGTTTTTGATAAACCTGAAGCTCATCATCGTCCATGCTTCGCTGGCTTGCGCGATCGCTTGGGTCCATGTCTTCGAATGGCGTGAGGCGTCGAACGTTTTTATCAAGCCATGCTTTGTACGGGTGACGACCTTTCAGATCGTTATCAATGTCGGCGGAGTGCCAGACTTCACCGTCAAAGGTATCAATAACCAGCAACTCACCCGGGCCAACGCGGCCTTTTTCGGCCACTTCGTCTGGCGCGTAATCCCAGATGCCCACTTCAGAGGCGAGCGTGATCAGTTTATCTTTGGTGACAACATATCGCGCAGGTCGCAAGCCATTTCGGTCGAGGTTACATGCAGCGTATCGACCGTCCGACATGACGATGCCCGCAGGGCCATCCCAAGGTTCCATGTGCATGGAGTTAAAGTCGTAGAACGCACGTAAGTCTTCATCCATGTCTGGGTGGTTTTGCCACGCAGGTGGCACAAGCATGCGCATGGCGCGGAACAAATCCATGCCGCCAGCCAAGAAGACTTCCAGCATGTTATCGAGGCTAGAGCTGTCAGAGCCTGTTTCGTTAACAAACGGAGCAGCTTGCTCTAAGTCAGGCAATAACGGTGATTTGAATTTGTAGGCACGCGCTCGCGCCCACTGGCGGTTACCTTCAATGGTGTTGATTTCACCATTATGCGCCAAATAACGAAACGGCTGAGCCAGTGGCCAGCGGGGCGTGGTGTTGGTTGAAAAACGCTGGTGGAACAAGCAGATCGAAGACTCAAGGCGAAGATCGGCAAGATCGAGGTAGAACCTCGGCAGATCAGCCGGCATGCACAAGCCTTTATAGACAATGGTGCGTGTCGACAGGCTGGTGATGTAGAAATCAGCGTCTTCTTGCAGGGCTTTTTCTGCGCGGCGACGTGCGATATACAGACGGCGCTCGAGATCGCGGGCACGCCAACCAGCAGGGCCATTGATAAAGACTTGCTCAATCGTTGGGACCGAACTGAGGGCGATTTCACCCAGTACATCTGAATTGGTTGGCACTTCACGCCAACCGACGATAGACAGGGTTTCGGCTTCAATTTCTCGTTCAAAGATCGCTTTGGCTTTTTTAGCTTTCTCGGGATCCTGGCTGAGGAAAATCATGCCTACGCCATAGAGTTTACTGAGTGTCCAGTTGTTCTCTTCGGCAATAATACGGAAAAAGTTATCGGGCTTTTGAAGTAATAAGCCGCAACCATCACCGGTTTTCCCATCGGCGTTAATCGCGCCGCGGTGGGTCATTCGGTCTAGTGCGGAAATGGCTGTTCTGACAAGTTTGTGGCTAGCTTCGCCCTCTGTGTGGGCGATGAGACCAAAGCCACAATTGTCTTTCTCCAGCGCTGGATCATACAGCGACATTGCAATTCTCCCTTGCGACTGCTCCAAGCAGTGACTGCAGTTCTTTAATGTCTCCCTGACATCATGTATCTAATAACTGAACGCGGTTTTATTCACTCCGGCATTGCACGTTATCGATTATTGATTAACAGGTCAAATTTCGTCACGTTACATTAATTTTACGTATAAACAGCAATATATGTCGAAAAATAGGTCTTTGAGTAGCATTTTATGGTGGATATTTTTAAGTCTGTCGCAGAGATTGCTGGCGTGAACCAGAGGGAAATAGAATGTCAAAGGCGGTGATTTGGCGGCTTTAAGGGGAATTTGTCTCTAAAAAGAAAAAAGCCAGCCACTGAGGGCTGGCAAAACTGGAAGATAACACTTACTTATTATTATGCGGAGAGCATCAATGAGTCGGCTTTAGCCTCGAGATGCGTATCACCCATAAGGAAGGCATCGATGGCGCGCGCAGATTCTCGGCCTTCGTTGATACAACGCACAACCAATGATTGACCTGTGCGCATATCACCCGCAGCGAATACGCCTTTTTGACTGGTTTGATAGCCTTGAGTCGCCACGTTTCCGCGGTCATCTAAGTCAACATCGAGTTGTGCTAATACACCGTGTGGCTCTGGGTGTAGGAAACCCATTGCCAAGAATGCGTTATCACATGGAATAACACGCTCAGTACCTGCCATTTCTTCGAAGCCTGGACGCTCGCCTGGAGCCGCGTCTTTCCAAACAATGTCAGCAATACGCAGTGCTTTTACATTGCCAGCATCATCACCGATGAACTCTTTGGTCAGAATGTTCCAATGACGATCGCACCCTTCTTCATGTGATGTCGAAGTACGCATGATCATCGGATATTGCGGCCAAGGCATGTTTGCAGGGCGCTGCTCTGGTGGAATCGGCATG
Source organism: Enterovibrio sp. (assembly GCA_042096095.1). GTDB lineage: Bacteria > Pseudomonadota > Gammaproteobacteria > Enterobacterales > Vibrionaceae > Enterovibrio. The sequence continues at coordinate 6,059 of JBELME010000082.1, read as the reverse complement.
ATTTCAACCTGTGTAATGCTCTTCGCGCCATGGCGGTTTGAAGTACCTACACAGTCAGAACCGGTATCACCACCACCGATAACCACAACGTGCTTATCTTTGACGTGAATTTCTTCGGTTTTCAGATCCATGTTGTTTGCGCGGCGGTTATTTTGGCCAAGGAACTCCATGGCAAAGTGAACACCTTTAAGCTCGCGGCCCGGGATGGGTAAGTCGCGCGGCACGGTTGAGCCGCCCGTCAGCAATACCACATCAAAATCTTGACGAATTTGCTGTGCGTTAATTGTCACACCTACGTGTGCGTTCACTTCAAATTGCACACCCGCTTCAGCCATGAGGTTGATCTTACGATCGATAATGTCCATGCCGAGTTTGAAATCTGGAATACCGAAACGCAACAAACCACCGACTTTTTCATCACGTTCAAAAACAGTGACGGAATGGCCTGCACTGTTAAGTTGCTCAGCAGCAGACAAGCCCGCAGGGCCTGACCCGATGATGGCGACTTTTTTACCAGTGCGAGAAGTTGGTGTTTTTGGCTTTGCGTAGCCTTCACGATACGCCGTTTCTACGATGGTTTTTTCGATGTTACAGATGGTGATTGGGTCTTGGTTGATCCCCAATACACACGAGCTTTCACAAGGTGCAGGGCACACACGTCCCGTGAACTCTGGGAAGTTATTGGTAGAACTCAAAATGTTCCACGCTTCTTCCCAGCTGTCGCGATATACCGCGTCATTAAATTCAGGAATGATGTTGCCGATTGGGCAACCGTTATGACAAAACGGCACGCCACAGTCCATACAACGTGATGATTGCTCATTAATCTTTTCACCGAACTCTTCGTTCAGGACAAATTCCTTGTTGTCTTGAATACGAACAGCAGGGTCTTTTTTGCCCGGGAGTTCACGGCCAAATTCTAAAAATCCAGTTGGCTTACCCATTTACAGCCTCCACTTCTTCCTTGTTTCCGGCTTCCGCTTTGCGTTGTTCCAGCACAGCTTTGTAATCGCGTGGCATCACTTTCACGATGCGTTTGAGGTTCTCATCAACATTGGACAAGAAGGTCTCAGCAACGGCACTGCCCGTTAATGCTTGGTGTTTACCAATCATTTCTTTCAACAATTCGACGTCTTCTGAATCCAATGGATCCAAGTCAACCAGCTCAGGGTTTAGCTTAGATTCAAAGTTTTCGAATTGGTCCCAGATATAAGCGACACCGCCACTCATACCTGCCGCAAAGTTACGGCCTGTTTGACCGAGAACGATAGCAACACCGCCAGTCATGTACTCACAGCCATGGTCGCCAATGCCTTCAACAACCACTTTCGCGCCAGAGTTACGTACACAGAAACGCTCACCCGCGACACCGCGAATGAATGACTCACCTGAGGTTGCGCCATAGAAACACACGTTACCAACAACAATGTTGTCTTCAGCAATGATGTCGCTTTTCGCATCTGGGTACAGTACCAAGGTACCGCCAGACAAACCTTTACCCCAGTAATCGTTCGCGTCGCCTTCGACTTCGAATTTCACGCCTTTCGCAAGGAATGCACCGAAGCTTTGACCTGCTGACCCCTTGAACTTCACGTTCATTTGCTCAGGTAAGCCTTGGTCTTTGTAAATCTTCGAAATCTCATTCGACAACATGGTACCGGCACTGCGGTCTGTGTTGACGATGGCAAACTCTGCATCCACTTTGCGGCCTTCATAAAGCGCAATTGACGCGGCTTCAATCAAGCGGCGATCCAGAATGGTTTCAAGACCGTGGTTTTGCTCACGTTGGCAGTACATGCCGTCACCTTCGCGTGGCTCTTCTTTGTGAAGAACAACATTCAGGTCAAGGTTTTGGTATTTCCAGTGACCCACATCGCTACGTACTTTCAGGTGCTGGGATTGACCGACCATGTCGTTAATGGTGCGGTAGCCAAGTTCAGCCATCACTTCACGTAGGCCTTCAGCCATGTAAGTGAAGAAAGTCACGATGTCTTCTACGCGGCCGTCAAAACGTTCACGCAGGGTTTTGTCTTGTGTTGCGATACCCACCGGGCAGGTGTTGAGGTGACACTTACGCATCATGATACAACCTTCAACAACCAGTGCTGCGGTGGCCACGCCCCATTCTTCTGCGCCCAGTAGCGTTGCAACAGCAAGGTCACGTGGGGTTTTCATCTGGCCATCTGATTGAACAACGATACGGTTACGTAGGCCGTTTTTCAGCAGTGTTTGGTGTGTTTCCGCCAAACCCAGCTCCCATGGCAGACCCGCGTGTTTGATTGACGACAGTGGTGATGCACCTGTGCCGCCATCAAAACCTGCAATCAGAACCACGTCAGCTTTGGCTTTTGCTACACCTGACGCGATGGTGCCTACACCCGCTTCAGATACCAGCTTGACGTTAACACGCGCTTCGCGGTTCGCGTTTTTCAGGTCATAAATCAGCTGCGCCAAATCCTCGATAGAGTAGATATCGTGGTGTGGCGGTGGTGAAATGAGGCCGACCCCTGGGGTGGAGTGACGTGTGCGACCAATCCAGTCATCGACTTTGTGACCTGGAAGCTGACCACCTTCACCTGGCTTCGCGCCTTGCGCCATTTTGATTTGGATCTCAGCGGCATTGGTGAGGTAGTAAGACGTCACACCGAAACGGCCTGATGCTACTTGTTTAATCGCAGAGCGCTCCCAATCACCGTTTTCTTTCTTCTCAAAACGGGCTGGATCTTCGCCGCCTTCACCTGAATTCGATTTCGCACCGATGCGGTTCATTGCAACAGCAAGGGTAGAGTGCGCTTCATGCGAGATAGAACCAAAGCTCATTGCGCCTGTTGCGAAACGCTTTAGGATGCTTTCGATTGGTTCAACCTCTTCAAGAGGAATGCTACCTGCTGGATTCTTCACAAAATCAAACTGGCTACGCAGTGTTGCAGCATCATCGCCTTGGCTGTCTACAGCGTGGCAATACTCTTTGAACTGCTTAACGTCTTTGTTGCGCGTTGAGTTTTGCAGCAAGTGGATCGTTTCAGGGTTAAAGAGGTGCTTCTCACCACGTTGTTTCCATTGATAAACACCACCGACATCCAACATTTGAACAGGGATTTCACGCGTTGGGTAACCCAAACGGTGACGGATCAGCACTTCCTTCGCGATGTCATCAATGGTCAGGCCTTGAATACGCGAAACAGTACCGGTGAAGTATTTGTCGACAACCGCTTTGCTGATACCTAATGCTTCAAAGATTTGTGCACCGTGGTAAGACTGAAGGGTTGAAATACCCATTTTCGAGAAGATTTTCAGCAAGCCTGCGTTGATGGATTTGCGGTAGTTCTCGAACAACACATCCACATCCGCTTCTGGATCAAGCTTCTTGGTGCGCTGTAAATCCACCAAAGTTTCGTAGACCAGGTACGGGTTAACAGCATTCGCACCGTAGCCAACGAGTGTGGCGAAGTGATGGGTTTCACGAGCATCGCCCGTTTCGATAACAATGTCCGCTTTCGCACGAAGGCCTTTGCGGATCAGATGGTGGTGAACCGCACCCACAGCAAGCATCGCAGGGATGGCTGCATGGTTTGAGTTCACAGCACGGTCAGTCAGAAGAATGATGGAGTAACCATCGTTAACCGCATCTTCTGCATACTGACAAATACGTTTTAGCGCGCGCTCTAGCTTGCCGTTTTCACCGCTTGCGCGGAACACGATATCCAGCGTTTTCGCTTGAAGGTGGTCGTTATCAATGGCACGCAGCTTTTCTAGCTCGGCATTGCTCAGAACTGGGGTTTCCAATTCCACTTTGCGGCAATGCTCCGGCGTTTCGATCAGTAGGTTTTGGTCTTTACCTAGGTAGGTTTTTAAAGACATAACCATACGCTCACGAATCGGATCGATAGGTGGGTTGGTGACCTGTGCGAACAACTGCTTGAAGTAGTTAGAAAGATGCTGAGATTGGTGAGAAAGCACAGCCAAAGGCCAGTCAGCGCCCATTGCGCCAAGCGGTTCTTTTGCGTCTTTCGCCATCGGTACCAGAATTTCATTTACTTCTTCTGATGTCACACCAAACGCTTGTTGGTGATGAAGAAGGCGGTCTGGTGACGGTTGATGGTGTTTGGAATCTGCTTCTGGAAGTTTATCCAGTTTCAGCAAGTTCTTCTCTACCCACTCTTGGTAAGGCTGCGCTGACGCGATTTCGTTTTTCACTTCTTCATCAGAAATGATGCGACCCTGTTCAAGATCGGCAACGAAGATACGACCAGGTTGTAAACGACCACGGAAGTGAACGTTTTCTGGCGCGATTTCTACCACGCCTGACTCGGATGCCATGATTAGGTAGTCGTCTTTTGTCACGGTATAGCGGCTTGGACGAAGACCGTTACGGTCAAGTGTCGCGCCGACTTTTACGCCATCAGTGAAACACAAAGAGGCAGGGCCATCCCATGGTTCCATGATGTTTGCGTGGAATTGGTAGAAAGCACGGAGTTTAGGGTCCATGTCTTTCTTCTCTTGCCATGCTTCCGGCACCATCATCATCAAGACGTGCGGCATGCTACGTCCAGACAGAGTAAGGAGCTCTAGCGCCATGTCGAAGTTAGCAGAGTCAGATGCGCCTTCTTGACAGATAGGCAATAGCATCTTGAGTTCTTGCTCGCTGAACAGTTTCGATTCAAGCAGTGCTTCGCGTGCTTTCATCCAGTTCAGGTTACCGCGAACGGTATTGATTTCGCCGTTGTGCGCGATGTTACGGAAAGGCTGAGCCAAGCGCCAACGTGGGAAAGTATTGGTTGAGAAGCGCGAGTGGACTAGTGCCAACGCTGTGACCATCGAAGAATTTTGAAGGTCTAAGAAATATTGTGGCACCTGCTCTGTGGTCAATTGACCTTTGTAGACCAGTGTTTTCGCTGAGAACGAGTTGATGTAGAAGTCATCACCAATGTTCGACACGCTTTCAAGACACACACGAACGGTGTAGTTACGAAGAACAAACAGTTTACGCTCGAGTTCGTCGATTGAAAGGTGTTCGCCACCGGTAACAAATGCGTGTTCAAAATGGGGTTCTGTGCTTAATGGGTCGGCACCGATCATGGAGTTATCGGTTGGCAATTCACGGTAGCCAATCACTTCCAGATCAAGACGCTTAGCATTACGTTCAAATATCTCACGGCACTGATAACGTTTATTTTCGTCTCTCGGGAAGAGCATTACACCGACGCCGTACTTATCTGTCGACGGAAGTTGAATGCCAAGTGCGCGTGTTTCTTCAAGAAGAAACTCGTGAGGTTTTTGAAGAAGAATACCCGCACCGTCACCGCTGCATGGATCGCAGCCTTGACCGCCACGGTGTTCCATACGAGCCAGCATGTCGAGTGCTTGGGTCACTATCGCATGGGACTTTCTGTTTTTTAGGTGGGCAACGAAGCCGATACCACAAGCATCGTGTTCCATCTCGGGCACATAGAGCCCCTCGGTGCTTAGCACTGAATCTGTCATCTTTACGTCCTTCCAGTTGACACAAATGCAGTGGATGCATTTGTCTTCCCTTGCCATACCTGTTGCGGGCATGGGCATAGCGGACACGAATATTGGATCAACAAAAGCGTTGTTTCCTGGTGTCCAAGCCAGATTACTTTTACCAAAAAAAGTAAGCCTTTTTTCTACAAAACTATGTAGATCTGCTGCGCTTTTTTCTAAATGCCAAATATGTCGCTATGAACAGGCGTTATTTCGCGAATTATATTGCTCACAATTTAGTCGCAGCTGTAGATATCCTACATATTCCGGAATTTAATTACCATCAAAACTTAACAATCGATTGCGCATCATTTTACATTAATTGCGTTTAATTTCGATAATAATGACTAAATATTCGCTATAAGCTCTTTTTGTTGAATATCGAGTTTTACTCTTGGTAGGGAACGCTAGGTGAATGTTTTTATTTTGTAATTTTTTTTCAATTCGTCGCACAAAATTACTATTTTGATTGATTAAATCGAGCTTTTCGGCTTTGTGCAGGTGATAAAATCGACGGCTTTTTTTCAGCATCATAATTTTATTACGTTCAACAC
>JBELME010000081.1:0-15314 GCA_042096095.1 Enterovibrio sp. | reverse complement strand
GTGGCAGTGGTTCAACGATCCTGATCTCGCCTTGTTGCCAAGAGCGGCTGCAGGGGCGGTTGTGTTGTTTGTTATCGCGATAGTGATGATTGCATTCGCAAGGCTGGTGGAGTGGGCGGTCACGAAAGGGTTCAGAAAATGGCAGTTCTCAGGCCGAAGTGGTTACTCACTGCCAGGTAAATCGGTGTTCTCCGCAATCTTGTTTATCAGTGTGGTGATGGTGCCATTGATGGTGATTTGGAGCATTGCCCAACGCTGGCGATTCCCCGATTTACTGCCGAGTCGCTATAGCCTTAGATTCTGGGAATATGAGTGGGACTCGATTCTCGGCACGGTATCGCAAAGCTTGCTGATCGCCTTGATCACTGCGTCGGTCGCATTGGGTTTTGCATTGGTGGCACATGAATATCGGCTTCGCCATAAACTCCAAGTGCCAGGGTATATCATTGCGATCCCCATGTTGATTCCTCAGCTTTCCGTGTTGTTTGGGATGCAAGTTGCCACCTTGTACCTCAGCAGTGATGCACACTTCTTCTGGGTGTGTTGGGCGCACGTTTTCTTTGCTTTCCCGTACGTGTATTTGTCGTTAGATGGTCCTTGGCGAAGCTATGACGAAGGGCTAACCCGTGTCGCGTTGAGCCTTGGTAAATCACCGCTTCGTGTTTGGCTGAAAATCAAAATGCCCATCTTGTTGCCTGCTATCGTGTTTGCATGGGCAATAGGTATCAGCGTGAGCTTGGCGCAATATCTGCCGACCTTGGTATTAGGGGCAGGGCGCATTAGCACCATCACGACCGAGGCCGTGGCGCTGTCGAGTGGGTATGACCGCCGCGTGACCGCGATATACGCGATTTGGCAAGCCTTGCTGCCTCTAGTTTTCTTCTCTTTTGCGATATTGGTTAGCCGTTTGCAGAGCCGCTATCGCCGTTTATCTATGAAAGGTTTGCTCCCAAATGAGTCTTTGTATCGAAAACCTCGCCATCCGTAAATCGACGGGTGAGGTGCTGTTTTCTTCCCTGAACATGCGTGTTGAAAAAGGGGAGATCTTGACGCTGATGGGGCCGAGTGGCTGCGGAAAATCGACCTTGCTGGATGTGATTGCGGGTCATCTTTCGGATGAATTCAGCTATTCGGGTAACGTGACGCTTGATGGCCACTTACTTGATGGCATGCCTGTACACAAACGCGATGTCGGTATTCTGTTTCAAGAAGATCTGTTATTCCCGCACTTGTGTGTATGGGAAAATTTGGCGTTTGCACTGCCTGACGCCATTAAAGGTACAGAGCGAAAGCATCGCGCGATGCAGGCGTTGAAAAACATCTCACTGACCAAACTTGCAGATTCTTACCCTGACCAGATTTCAGGAGGGCAACGTGCGCGAATTAGCCTAACGCGCATGCTGTTAGCCAAACCGAAAGTGGCCTTGCTCGATGAACCGTTCAGCAAGCTGGATAGAGATTTACGTATGCAGTTTCGTGATTGGGTGGTCGAGCAATTGAAAGACGCGAACATTCCTGCGTTGATGGTGACGCACGATCTTGATGACATCCCTGAAGGCAGCCGATTGCTGACACCGTGGGAGCCTGCTCATGCTTGATGCTATGGCCATTAAGGTTGTGCGCTGGCCGCTGACACAAACCGCGAAGCTGGTCGATAAACTTGGTGTCACCGCCAATCAAACCACACTGGCGGGTTTCGTCCTTGGATGTTTCGCATTGCCTGCGTTGGCGTTCGAGCAATATTCCTTGGCTTTGGTGTGTATTTTGCTGAATCGCCTGTGCGATGGTATGGACGGCGCACTGGCGCGGATTCAGGGTATTACCGATGCGGGGGGCTACCTTGATATCAGTTTGGACTTTTTGTTCTATTCGCTGATTCCGTTTGGTTTTGTGTTGGCAAACCCTGAACAAAATGCCGTCGCGGGCGCGTTTCTGATTTTCTCTTTCATCGGGTCTGGCAGTAGCTTTTTGGCTTTTGCTGTCATGGCGAGCAAGCGCGATATCGCTGACCCCGTGTATAAGAACAAATCACTCTACTACATGACAGGGCTGACCGAAGGCACCGAAACCATCGCCTGTTTCGTGTTGTTGTGTTTGTTCCCAACGCACTTCGTGCTGATTGCCAGTGTGTTCGGTGCCATGTGTTGGTTCACCACCTGCTCGCGTATTTACTCGGGGTTTCATACCTTAGTGGACAATCGCGTCTCCTGAAAAAAAAACGTCTTGTGATATTGGCTATTCTTTTCCCCTTTTTTTCTTTGCCAAGCTCAGCGTGGAAAAGATGCTCGGCGTACTTTTGCGGTGTCTGTTGGATGAGCAGACGAAACTGGTTTACACCTCGCTTCTCAAACTTGGCATTGCCTTGTTATTGCGCTATCAAGAAAGAGGTGTTGTGATTAACAACACTCGTCTCACAAAAGTCACCACACCAACAGGATGTAATCTATGGGCGCCGCTTCTAAAACGTTTGAACTCGATAGCCTCATTGAAGCCTGCCAACACGCATTAACGACAGACACCCCCCAAGAGGCAATTAGGAATATTGTTTCTGACATGATTCAGGACCATCACCAGGTCCGACAGGCGTTAGGGCAACAAAACGTGGCGAGTATCGAAAAGTTATATGCATCCGAAACACTCTCTATTGTTAACTTCGTTTGGGCACCACACATGACCATGCCAGCACATAATCATAATATGTGGGCTGTGGTGGGTGTGTATGAGGGGCGAGAAGATCATATATTCTGGCGTCGCAAGAAAGATGTGGGCGAAGGGAAAATCGAAGCGGCTGGGGCGGCATCTATTTCTTCGGGGGAAGTGATCTGCATGAATATCGATGCCATCCATTCTGTTACGAACCCCACCAATTTGTTCACGCGAGCTATTCATATCTATGCGGGTAATTTCTTTGAAATCGAACGCAGCGAGTGGGAAACCTTGTCGTTGACGGAAAACCTGTTCGACCCCGAGAAGAACCGGGAAAGGTTTGAGTCTGAAAACAGGAAGTATCAAGCCATAAAGGGGCGTTGAATATCAAACATGGTGTTCATGACAGTATCACTGGTACCTGAATAACTTGCTCGAGACTTCAGTGAGATGGGCAAACTGTCTCGCCATTTCTCGGTTTAACCACAGATACCCAAAGTAACTGATGTCACTGTCGTCATCACGCAGTTCGTCATGGCCTTTTGGGATGAGCTGCAACAACGAAATGTCTTCCAACAACACTGCATTTACTGATTTGTTGGCGACCTGTTCGGCGAGTTGTTGAAACTGCAGCGCGAGAGCTTCTTTTGTCTCCATCAACCCCGGCATATCACTGATTTTATCTTTGCCTTGTTGTGCATCCCAATGTGTACTGATGAGTGCTTCTAAATCCGCATATAAACGCTTTTCAATCAGCAAGATATTGGTGTAGAGATTGTTGTGTGCTTGCGTTTCTTTCTGAACATGAGGCAGCAAATTTTGTTGTTGATCTATTAGTGCGGAAAGTTTGTCTGCGTGCAAAGGTTCAAAGGGTGTAGACGGGTCAGGGTTGCTGTTGGGATGCATGTATTGATTATGCTGGTGATAGTATTTGGCACTTTGTTGCAGGAATTGTTCGAGCATATACAGAAAGTGCGTTGTTGCTCGTGAAGGAAAGATAAACACGCTTGATAACACACTGAATACCGCCGCCCAGACGACGTTTAAAATACGCCACGTTGCCGCATCAAAATCAGCCGGCCCACCACCAGCGACAACCACAATGGTGATCGCAACCATTAACGCAGCATAGGCGTATTTCTCTTGGGTGAAATACATTGCCACCAGCAAGGCTCCAAGAAAAAGCACATGGTGTGTCCAATGATATTGCTCGGGAACGAGAAACAACGCGAGCCCAACAGTACCCCCAATGACGGTACCCCATACTCGCTGATTGGCTTTTGTCAGCACGCCCCCGATGAATGGGATTGTACCAAGAATAGTGACGGCGGTGATTAAAGCCCAATAGCCATAGGGTAACTCAAACACGCGCACGATCAGTAAAATAGCGGTCATCACAAAGGAAATGCGGATCATGTAAAACAGACGGGTGTGCTGAATGGCAAAAGCTCGGTATTGGCTCATGAGTCACTTTGATATCAAACGTGGAGTGCTAGAAGCTTATGAAACGTGCGGGAAACATTTGGATGTGAACGAAACAAATCCAGAGAACTTGTCTCGTTTTCTCATAAAGGGCAGGTGTGTCTATTTCGTATAACGCGAAGAGAATGCAGGCAGAGCAGCCTGTTTAACGGTGTGCAATGACGGTGTTGCGCTCAACCACCGTGGGTTCAAGCTCCACGACTTTTTTCTCGCTGTCGCTATCGCCAATTCGTGCAATCAAGGCATCCACCGCGGCTTTGCCGAGTCGATATTTCGGTTGGTGAACTGTGGTGAGTGACGGGGTCATGAACTTGGCGATGTGGATGTCATCGTAACCGATGATCGACAGATCCTCTGGCACCTTGATGCCTTGTTCGTGGGCGCTGTTCAACACACCCATTGCCATCATGTCGTTACAGACAAAGATAGCGCTCGGTTGATGCGCGTGTTGCTGCATCTGTACAAAGGCATTTGCGCCGCCTTCACATTCGAAGTCTGATTCAATGACCCACGCCGGATTGATCGGCAACTTGGCTTCTTGCATAGCGCGTTTGAAGCCTTCAAAACGGGTCTGAGCTTGGCTTTTTACCAACGGCCCTGTGATACAGCCAATCTCGGTGTGGCCGTTATCAATCAGGTGTTTGGTGGCGAGATACCCGCCGTGCAGCGAGTTATCTTGGATTTTGTCGCACGCAAACGAGGTTGGGCCCCAATCCATGATCACCACGGGAAGATTGTCCATGCGATCGTAGATTTCATCTTGCTCACCTTCGAGCGTTGAACACATCAATATCAGTCCATCGACACGTTTTTGCATCAGGGTTTCAATCGAGGCTTTCATGCGGGTCGCATCGCCTTCTGTGTTGCAAAGAATCAGGTTATAGCCAAGGTGGTAGCAACTGCGCTCGACGCCTTTGAACACTTCGCCGAAGAAGGGGTTGGTGGAGGTGGTCACTAGCATGCCAATGGTGTTGGTGCGATTGATTTTGAGGCTACGCGCCAGGGCGGAAGGCGCGTAATAGTGCAGCTCTTTGGCAGCACCGTTTACGCGTTCTGCAATTTCGTCACTGACAAATCGGGTTTTATTGATCACATGGCTAACGGTGGAGGTGGAGACCCCCGCAAGCTTTGCAATGTCTTTCATTGTCGCCATGTGATGCTCCGATTATTGCTGGTCTGCCAAAAAGGTATCAACCTCTGCGCGGCTTGGAATAGACGTTTGTGCACCGAAGCGTGTCACCGAAATGGCAGCAGCAGCGTGGGCAAACTTAATCGCTGATTCTAAAGGCATTGCTTCCAATAGACCAGTGACGAGTGCGCCATTAAAGGTATCTCCTGCTGCCGTCGTGTCAGTCGCTTCCACGCGGAAACCGGGAATGATTTGCCCTTTCTCTTCGTTTTTCTGACTCACCCACACACCCTTCGCTCCGAGGGTGATCATCACGGTTTCAATGCCTTTTTCGTGCATTACAGTCGCTGCTTGCTGGGCGCTAGCATCGTCGGCAACTGCAATGCCCGTCAGCAGTTCGGCTTCGGTTTCATTTGGGGTGATCATATCCACACACGCCAGCAATGCATCTGACAACGGGCGGGCAGGGGCGGGGTTGAGAATCACCTTGGTGTTGTTTTCTTTGGCGACTAACGCCGCGCGTTCAATGCCGTCCATTGGGGTTTCAAGCTGCATGAGTAGGTATTGCGCTTGGCGAATCGCTTCGAGATCAGGTTCAATGGCGTCGGCGGTTAATTTGGCGTTGGCTTCGGCAGAAATACAAATGCTGTTTTCGCCGCTATCCGACACTTGAATCATGGCGATGCCCGTTGGCGTGCCAGCCTCGATTTTTACGCCATCAACGGCGATGCCGTCTTCTTTGAAGCTCTCGCGAATGTTGATGCCAAACGCATCGTCACCCACACAGGCAATAAAACCGATGTCTGCGCCTAAACGCGCCGCTGCAACTGCTTGGTTCGCGCCTTTGCCGCCAGGAATAACTTGGTAATTGCGGCCATGCAAGGTTTCACCCGGACGCGGGAAAGAAGGCACCTGAAGGACATGGTCTGCGTTAACACTGCCAAGGACGACTAACTGATTCATTGTTTGTTCTCCGACGCTCAAGCGCCTATTCGTTATTTTTCGTCACGCGACACCAATGCGTTTGCTGCGGTGACGTAATCAGATAAAAAAGAGCATTGGGCTTTCGTGGACAACGCGCTAATCCCTGCCCATTTTTCTTCTTGAAAAGTGGAGGGGACTAAAAGCACAGTGCTGTTTTTTCTCTTGTTTTCTCTATTCTTATTTCCGGCAACATCGTTACGCTTTTTCTCAAATCTCAAATCTCAAATCTCAAATCTCAAATCTCAAATCTCAAATCTCAAATCCATCCCCTCCACCGTTCAGTAAAGGGAATAGATTATGCTGTCCTGCGTTTATTCCTGCGTAATCACTTTCAGTGGCACAGGAATAGAGGCCTCAACGTTTTCACCTTTCAATACCTTGGCAGCAGTTTCAACGCCGATAGCGCCGATCATATCAGGTTGTTGTGCAATGGTTGCGCCAAGCTTTCCGCGTTTGACCGCCGCGATGCCATCATCTGTACCGTCAAAACCCACAATCAAAACGTCTTTACCTGATGCTTGCACGGCACGAAGTGCGCCGAGTGCCATTTCATCGTTTTGTGCGAACACAGCTTGTACATCAGGGTTTGCCGCTAGCACGTTTTCAATGACGTTCAGACCTTTTGTGCGGTCGAAATCCGCAGGTTGGCTTGCCAGCAATTCCATGTTGCTGCCGTTAACGGTTTTCATGAATCCTTCGCCACGTTCGCGGGCTGCAGATGTTCCCGCAATGCCTTCAAGCTGAATGACTTTCGCCGTTTCGCCCACTTTTTCTTGGATGTAGCGACCTGCCATTTCACCGCCAGCCACGTTATCAGAAGCAATGTGGCTCACCACGTCGCCGCGTGCTGCACCACGGTCAATCGTCAGCACAGGAATGTTTGAACGGTTAGCGATACGAATCGCGTTCGAAACCGCGGTGGAGTCGGTCGGGTTGATCAGGATGGCTTTGACACCACGCACGGTTAAATCTTCCACGTTTGACAGTTCTTTGCTTGGGTCATTTTGAGAATCAAGCACGATCAAGTCGTAACCCAGTTCTTGTGCCTTGGCTTCGGCGCCGTCTTTCATGGTGACGAAAAATGGGTTGTTCAGGGTCGACAGGACAATCGCCATGGTGTCTTGCGCGTGCACCGCCATTGACGCAGTGGAGGACAGCAGGGCAGCAGAGATGAGCATTGAGAGTTTTTTCATGTCACTTTCCTTTAGTTTTGTTTGCGCGTCTTGCCGCGGGGACGGCAAGCGCGCTTTCTACACGTTTTTGGATTGGTTTTCGTCTTGCAATGAAAATGGGTGTTTCGGTTTACTTGTTTTTGTTATCCACTATGACGGCCAGCAGAATCACGACGGCTTTGGCAATCATTTGGTAGTAAGAGGACACATCAAGCAGGTTCAGGGCGTTGTTCAAGAAGCCGATGATCAGCGCACCAATTAAGGTACCCATGATGCGGCCTTTACCGCCCATCAAGCTGGTGCCGCCCAGCACGACCGCGGCGATAGCATCAAGCTCGTAGCCCATGCCTGCGGTTGGCTGTGCGGAAGAAAGACGAGAGGTCACGATGATGCCCGCCAGTGCCGCCAACAGGCCACAGATGGCGTACGCGCCGATTTTGACTTTGTCGACGTCGATGCCTGAAAGACGCGTTGCAGATTCGTTGCCGCCCAGCGCATAGATGTAGCGACCGAAGCGGGTGTGGTTAAGCAAGTACCACACTGCTGCAAACACAATCACCATCAACCAGACAGGAACAGGAATGCCCAGCGTGTAGCCTGTACCGAACCAAGCGAACGCATCGGCAGTGTCCGTAAAGCCCGTTGAGATAGGGCGGCCTTCGGTGTACACCATGGTTACACCGCGCAGTAAGGTCATGGTGACAAGGGTGGCGATGAAGGCTTGCACCTTGCCTTTGGCGATGATGATGCCGCTGATAGCGCCTAGCACTGCACCTGCAAACAGGGCGGTTGGCACGGCAATCAGTACCGGGACTTCCATTGCAATCAAGCTGGCAGCAAAGGCACCACACAGAGCGAGTACTGAGCCGACGCTCAAATCAATGCCAGCCGTCAGGATGACTAAGGTCATGCCGACAGCAATGATGGCGTTAATTGAGGTTTGACGCAGGATGTTGAGAATGTTGTCGATGGTAAAAAAGTTCGGGCTTAAAAACGACACAACAACAATCAGAAAAAGTAAGGCAATCAGCGATTTTTGTTCAATCAACCATGCTTTGCTAAACAGCTTTTTGCTGTTGTCTTGGGGGGTTGGTTGGGCGATTGGGTTGCTACTCATGCTGCATCCTTCTTAACGTATTTACCTACAGCGCAGGCTAGTAATGTTTCTTGGTCGGCGTCTTTGGTATCGAACTCGCCAGTGATGCGACCTTGGTGCATCACCATGATGCGATCGCTCATGCCGAGCACTTCTGGCATATCAGAAGAAACAAGGATGATGCTCATGCCATCGGCTTTGAATTTATTGATTAATTGGTAGATTTCTTTCTTCGCCCCAACGTCTACGCCGCGGGTGGGTTCATCCAAAATCAGAACATGTGGCTTGGTCATTAAGCCTTTGGCGATGGCGACTTTTTGCTGATTGCCCCCAGATAAGTTGCCAATCAACTGTTCGCGCGTTGGCGTTTTGATGTTGAATAATTTGATGAAGTCATCGACGGCAATCACTTCGTCGCCGTGACGGATTTGCATGCCGTTGCTCAGTGTGTCGAGGGTGCATAACGACATGTTTTCTTTGACGGAAAGGCCAAGGATTAAGCCGTCGCCTTTGCGGTCTTCAGAGATATACGCAATCCCGTTGGCAAGGCCGTCACGAGGGCTGACAGGGTTAATGGCTTTGCCGTTCAATTTGATATCACCGCTGTGCAAAGGTTGTGCGCCATAAATGGTTTTCATGAGTTCGGTGCGACCCGCCCCCATCAAGCCCGAAACGCCAAGAATTTCGCCGCGTTTGAGCGTGAAGCTCACGTCGTTAATTCCAACGCCAGAGACATTGATGACCTCTAAGCTTGTCTCGCCATGGGTGGCTGCTATGCGCGGGTATTGTTCATCGAGTTTTCTGCCCACCATCATTTCGATGAGCTGATCTTCGTCGATGTCTGCCACTTGGCATTCGCCAATGAAGCGGCCATCGCGCAATACCGTGACATCGTCACAAATGGTGAAGATTTCTTTTAAACGGTGAGAAATGTAAACAATCCCGCAGCCTTGATTGCGAAGTTCATTGATCACGTTAAACAGCGATTCGGTTTCGGTGTCCGTCAGCGCATCAGTAGGTTCGTCCATGATGATCACATTGGAATCGAACGACAGCGCTTTCGCGATTTCGACCATTTGCTGTTCGCCCAACGATAAATCACCGAGCAAGGTTTTCGCACTGTGCTTTACGTTTAATCGGGCAAGGAGTTTATCCGCCTCGGCATACATCTTGTCCCATTCAACACGCCCAAATTTGCTGGTAAATTCGCGGCCAAGAAAGATGTTCTCGGCAATGGTCAATTCTGGGATCAAGTTCAGTTCTTGGTGGATGATGCTGATACCCGCGAGCTGAGAATCTCGCGGGCCTTTGAATGCCACAGGTTGACCTTGGTAATGAATACTGCCGCCATCCAGTGCATGGATGCCGGTCAGCGCTTTCATCAGCGTGGATTTGCCTGCGCCATTTTCACCCATCAATGCCATGACGCGACCGGGATAGACATTCAAACTCGCCTTATCCAGGGCTTTTACGCCGGGGAAGGCTTTTTCTATCTCGTTCAGCTGCAAGATTGCTTGAGTCATATTTCGTCCTCAGAACGTTGGATTAAAACACCACACCCGTTTGGAAAATTACATTGGCGTAAGGGGTGCATTCGCCAGTGCGGATCACGGCGCGACTGTTGTCGGTGCGCTGTTTAAATGCTTCATGGGAAACGTATTGAATGGAGAAGGTTTTGCCGCAGCGTTGTTCTTCCTGCTTGAGTGCTTCTAGCAAGGCTTGGTGGCACTCTGGGCTGGCAGTGGCGAACTCTTCGGCCATGATCACGCCTTCAATCTGCGAGTCTGTCAGGTAAACACGCACGGTGTCTAAGAAGCTCGGAACGCCATGGGTCAGCGCCAAATCAATACGCTGAACATGTTCAGGGATCGGCAAGCCGGCATCGCAAATGGTGACTTCATCGGTATGACCAAGGGTGCCAGTGAGGTAGGCAATGTCGGCGTTCAGTAGGGTGCTTTTTTTCATTTATTAACCTTGTTATGTCGGTTATTCGTGATGACGTGTCGTCTTTCTTCTTGGGTAAAGACATCAAGGCACAGCGTCATTTGGGTGTTATCGAAACGTTTCGCTAACGATAATCGAAACGTTTCGATGAATCTTGTTTCGTGTTTCTGGGTGTGATTTTGATCGGCTATTTGGGGCGATGTTGCATGCTGAATTTGAGCTAATTCACTAACTACTCATTAGTAAAAAGAGCAAAAGGCGTGCGTTTAGGGGAATGATGGGTGCGTGAGGTGCTCGATATGCAAGATGAGAGGCAACAGCAGAAGGCGGCGTGAATCTGGAGTAAATGAAAAAGCCCGTGGTCGTCACGGGCTTTAAAAATCAGAGAGAGCTAGCCTGTTGCTGTGTGTCAGTTTGTGTCATTTGACGCGCGAGTTCGTGGAAGGTCGCAGATTCGTGTCCGTCGTTCGCGCTGTACGCTTGGCACTCAAGAATGAGCTGATGAAGGTTCGTCCACTGAAGGTTTGCTTGTGCGGCAATCTTTTCTGGTAGTTCACGCATGAGCTGCGCAACGCCGTCTTCATTGGCGGGTAAGCCTAACGAGATTAAACACTCCATACGTTCTTTGGAGGTGCGGCGCAGTTGTTGAAGAAGTGGCGCTTGGAGGCGGATGTTCGCTTCAATCGCTTTGCTGTCGCGCTCGGTATAAAGGCTTTGTTGTTGCTTTAACAGAGACAGCAGTTTGTTGTAGGCCTTAATGTCGTTACTCATTGAACGAAGAAAATACTGAATGCGTTGAGGTGCGGCTGATTCCATGGTTGTTCCTTATGCTCAGTGTCTGTCTATCTCATTTGACGTCATACATATTGATGAACGTCAACGAAGCTAGGCCTGAGACGTTGCGCAGCAAAACAGTCTTGCTTGCGAGTAGTGGTGCGAATCCATCGCGTTGAAAGGCGTCCGATATATTAATGGTGTTTCATACAGCAATTATATACCCAAACAACGTAAAGAGGCAGGATTCGGCGAGTATCTTCAGGCTGCGTTGGTATAGACCCAAAGTTGTACTCGAACTATTGCTATCAATTCGAGGGGAAAAAATCAGAAATGCCAACTTGCATCCATAAATCATGGGATTAAGGGCTGTAGCCCTTCTTAGAGTGTTTTGATGTATTGGCGAGGTGTGAGCCCAAACTCCTGTTTGAATCGGCTCGCGAATCGCGCTTCAGATTGGTAGCCGCAAGCGAGGGCGACATCCAATTGCGAACGGGAAGATTGCATCAAGCTTAAGGCGTAATTCATTCTTACATGCGTCAACACTTGGCGGAACGAGGTGCTTTCCGCATTCAGCTTGCGCACCATGGTCGCGCGGCTCATGGAGAAATGATTAGCGACGGTTTCAATATGATGTGCTTCGCCAGGGTTGATGCTGAGATAACTCGCCAAGCGCTCTCGCACGCTTTTCCCTTCCCCTGGAAACAATAAATGCAGTGCGCCAACGTGTTTGAGTTCAGCATAAAAACCCAAAAGGAATTGCCGTTGTGTGTCCTGTGAGAGGGCTTTTTCTGACATGTCGAACAATGTGTTAAAGCAATAATTCAGTTGCGGTGTCACCTGTACCCGCAGTTCGGCATGAGGTGCTTTCTCGGCAGAGGCCTGAATCCATTCAGCGGGAGGCGCTTCATGAAACGTCATGGTGCGCGAAAAGAATTGAGATTGGTCTGGCTCGTTTACAAACGTCAGGTAATGACTGGCTGGCACAACCAACCAGTCAGACGGTGTATAACGGTGGGGTGCATCGTGCCACCACAATTGTTTATGACCGCGATGTACCCAAACAATGGTCGGTGCATGAATCAGCACATTCCGAAGGGGCTGGCTTTGCGTGCCACGAAATTGGCCAGTCTGCACCAAGAGTCTTGTCATACGTTTCCGTCTCGTTACCTGTTTTGGTTCTTATGTCTATTTACTCAGTGACAAACGTTGCGGTAAGCGTGGCTTTGTCGAGAGCCGAACTATTTAGCATGTAGCCGATGAGCGCGTTTGACGGTTTTTCTGGTAAACCTAGGGTTTCAGAAGGTAACGCCCACACCGTGAATTGGTAGCGGTGCATGCCATGACCTTTGGGTGGGCACGCGCCGCCAAAGCCTGTTGCGCCGTAATCGTTCCCCATTTCTTTCGCGCCTTTAATGTCACCTGATGCACCCCGTTTTACGCTGTGTGTGGACACAGGAATATCCAATGCGACCCAGTGCCACCAACCGCTGCCTGTTGGCGCATCTGGGTCATACGCGGTGATCGCAAAGCTTTTGGTGCCTTCTGGCGCATCGCTCCAGCTTAACTGTGGAGAAAGGTTGTCTCCTGTGCAGCCAAAACCGTTATAGGCAAACATATTCGCCATACGCGAGCCTTCTTCAATATCTTGGCTGGTGAGTGTCATGGCGGAATTTGCAAAAGACGTTGCTGCAAGCAGTGCGACCAAGAGTTGTGTTTTCATCATGCTTCTCCTCAGTAAGTGAACGAGAGTCAGTGTATGAAGAAGTCATGCGCCAAAATGAACATTTAAGCTCAATATTTAAATTGTAACGGCCTATTTGAGCTTTGGTGTTATTTATTGAGAAGCTGAACGAAAGTGATTGTTGGTGAACGCGGATTTTTCCCACGCGGTTTTTCGTTAAGTCCTCGGCAAATTCGACATGAGAGCGCGGCAAACCGCATGGAAACGCGCATTTAATTCAGCGTTTCTGGTATGGTTTTTTGAAGCTTATACGGGTTGAAGCCAGAAGGAAAAGGATGACCAGCAATAACGAAAGGTTTTCGATCTGCAATGAAAAAAGCAACGTGGATGTGATGCGTTTAAAGGCGTTGCTCGCTGGCTCTTACTGGGCACATGACCGCGATACGGCCACCATTGAGCGCTCCATCAAGCACTCTGAATGTTTCTCTTTGTTTGATTGCGAGAACCTTGTGGGCTTCGCGCGGGTCGTAACGGATTACAGTAGATTTGCGTATGTGGCAGATGTGATTGTTGACCCTGCTTACCGAGGTCAAGGATTGGGGACGTGGTTGGTGGAGACAGTGGTGAATGATACACGCTGGAAAGGGCAATTAGTGATGCTCGCGACAGATGATGCACACACGCTGTATGAAAAGTATGGCTTTTCAACCAGCCAAAAACTCATGGGTATTAATTGCCGATAACAAAATAATGAAGGAAGGGCGAGCGACATGCTAGACCGTGAAAACACAGGCCTGATTGTGGTGGATGTGCAAGGCAAACTCGCGCGATTGGTGCATGACAGTGATACGTTGATCGCTAACACCGTGAAGCTGGTGAAAGGTGCACAAGCCTTGGGTTTACCGATTGTTTCGGTTGAGCAAAACCCTGAAAGACTCGGTTCGACGGTCGATGAGCTTCAAGTACTTTTAACGGGTAACCCCGCCATTCCTAAATTCACCCTTGATGCCTGCAAAGCCCCTGCTTTTCTTGAAGCGATAAAACACGCCAATGTGACCACTTGGCTCATCTGCGGCATTGAAGCGCATATCTGCGTTTACCAAACCGCTCAACATCTTCACCAACTCGGCTGCACGGTCGAACTGGTTCAAGATTGCGTTTCTTCCCGCACCCCAGAAAATACGCACCTCGCTATCTCAAGGCTTTCCTCGAAAGGCATCGGTATCACTGGCCTCGAAATGTGCCTTTATGAGCTGGTGGAAGATTGCCGAGCTGATGGATTCAAAACAGTGCTTGGGTTGGTGAAATGAGCCCGCAAGTTGAGGCCTGTTTATTTGCAAAAAAGAGCCGAGAGATTCGGCTCTTTTTTGTTGTGGATTGAAGGGGCAGCCAAAGAGGATTTGCCCTTTTCTTCATCTATTTGTCGTCTGAACGCAGCACCAATTCAACACGGCGATTTTGTTTTTTGCCTTCGTCCGTGAGGTTATTCCCAACAGGTGCGTATTCACCCACACCTTTTGAGGTGAGCTGACGTGCGGGAATGGCGTGTTCTTCAGTGAGTATGTCAACAACACGTTTCGCGCGTTTTTCTGCGAGATGTTGGTTGTATGTTTGGCTGCCTTGATCGTCCGTGTGACCAATGATGTAGAAGCGTCGATTGGGCTTATTTTTCAAATAGGTCGCGAGCGATTCTACCACCCCGTGCGCTTCTGGAAGCAAGGTGTCGCTGTCGAATTCAAACAAAAGACCATCAAGGGCGACGTGCCCTGACTGCTCAATTTTGTCGGTTAAGCCTTCTAGGTCAATCACCAACCTTTCATCATTTAATGCAGACGCTTCGATGACGCGGAGCTCCGCCCATAAGCCGCCTTTGAAGCCTATAATATAAACCATGGCATGGATAGCGCCTTCGGGTCGGTCTAGGAGGTAGAGTGAATAAAATTGATTTTCGTCGGAACCAACACTGATCAGTGAGTCGAGCGCTTTTTGTACTTTGTCATCTTTCCCACATTTCAGGCCCACACAGCTAAACATCTTGGTAAAGCCAAGTTTGCGCAATGCAGAGGCATAATTAGCGTTTACTTCATATTCTGAATAGGTCCTCGGTAAGCGATAAGCGATGTCTGTAATTCGGCCATCGAGATTGCGCGTGTTGAGCTTTTTCTTTGCTTCAATGTTCACCATCACAACGCTTTGACCAAAATCATGCTGTTCATATTTATGAATATAAGCCCCAGGAAGACGCTTAACCATAGGGTGGTCATACGCGTTTTTGATGTCTTTTTTGGACATGTCTTCGAACACTTTCGGTGCACGTTCTTCGCTTAGGTAGTTTGGGTTTACAACGACTATACCCGTGATCATTGAAGGTGCTTGATTTTCATCAGTATGAGGATCATGCTA
>JBELME010000080.1:5379-15317 GCA_042096095.1 Enterovibrio sp. | reverse complement strand
GCTGCTAGTGCGTAGTTTTCGTCGTTTGCGACTATTTTTTTGCGGCTTTTTACGAGGCAAACCGCCCCTCGGCATGCTCCACGAGCCTTCTTGATCCTGTCGAATCCTGAATCAGCCCCGGAATTATGACGCAGATACTAGCATAAAGCTCTGCGGCGTCAACGATTATCTAGCTGCAGCCTTCATGATACGCGCTTTGTCGCGCTGCCAATCGCGATCTTTTGATGCATCGCGTTTGTCATGAAGCTTTTTACCTTTCGCCAGACCAATCTTAAGTTTAGCCCACGACTGTTTCCAGTACATAGACAGTGCGATAACGGTGTAACCTTCACGGTTCACTTTGCCGATCAAGGTGTCGAGTTCACGACGCTTAAGCAGCAGTTTTCGCACGCGCGTTGGATCGGCCACTACGTGAGTAGAAGCAACGTTAAGTGGGGTAATGGTGGCGCCAGACATGAAGGCTTCGCCATCACGGAAGAACACGTAGCTCTCACTGATGTTGACCTTGCCTGCACGGAGGGCTTTCACTTCCCAGCCTTGTAGCTCAAGCCCGACTTCTACATCGTCTTCGATGAAGTATTCGTGGCGAGCTTGGCGGTTCTGCGCAATTGTATTGCTGCCCGCTTTATTCTTTGAATTTTTCTTTACCATAATGGCCGCATTATACGTAGTGGTAGGGAAGGGCGATATAGTTTTTGTAGGATTTTTGGAATCTCGCGCGTTGTGCTCACATTCCGCGCCATTTGTGGGCGTCGAACCGGGGCGATTTATAGCAATTTGAAGACGTTTGGGGAAAATTACGGTCCAATGTTATGATGCAGGTATTGAGCGATGAGGAGATCGTATGCCGCGAATTACACGTTCTGCACTTGTGCCGTTCAGTGCTGAACAAATGTTTGAGCTTGTGAATGATGTAGAAGCTTACCCGTCTTTTGTGCCGGGCTGCGCGGGGTCGCGTGTGCTGGAAGCCAGTCATGATGCCATGACGGCCTCGGTCGATGTCGCGAAAGCCGGTATTCGCAAAACCTTCACCACGCGCAATGAGCTGGTGATGGGCGAGGCGATCAAGATGGAACTGGTCGATGGCCCGTTCCGTAAATTGGTCGGCGGCTGGAACTTCACGTCGTTAGATGCGGATGCTTGCAAGATCGAGTTGAACTTGGATTTTGAATTCACCAATGGGTTGGTGGAAATGGCGTTTGGTAAGGTCTTTAACGAGCTGGCAGTGAACATGGTGAAAGCCTTCACTGATCGCGCGAGAGTCGTATATGAGTGAGAAGTTGCTTCATATTGAAGTGATGTATGCGCTGCCGAACGAGCAGCGTGTGTTTAAGGCGATTGTGACGCCGGATATGCATGTGGAAGACATTATTCGTCATTCTGGCATTTTGGATGCGTACCCTGAGATCGATCTGGCGAAGAACAAAGTGGGCGTGTTTAGCCGCTTGGTGAAGCTAGATGCGTTAGTGCACGATGGTGACCGCATTGAAATTTATCGCCCGCTGGTCGCTGACCCGAAAGAAATCCGTCGCCGCCGTGCTGAGCGCATGAAGGCTGATGGCACCTCTGACCCTGTCACGGGTGGCAAGGTCAATCCGCAGCGCAAAGCTGACTGATTTTTCCGCAATGTAAAAAACAGAGCCAGAGCACCCCTCCCTCACCCTCCCCTTGAAACGTGGAGGGGATCAAAAGCGAAAGGCGCTAGGTGCCTCCCACTTTTTCAAGCGGGAGGCGAGGAGGGGGTTATTGTCTTAACGCTTTGTCCATGCATCTTGCCAGTAAGTGGAGATGGCGGGGGCATACGCGGCACTGGCGCACCAGCCGGAGTTTGGCCACGGTTTGCATTGGTATAATGCGCCATCGGCACCCGTCACTGTGTCACCTTCTTGATAAGCGACACCTGCTTGATAGTCAGGGTACTCCCCCAGTACTGGCGGTGTTACCTCTGGATCGGGGGTAGGCTCTGGTGCACTGCAGCTATTATCATCGGTTTTCTTCCAAACACCCCATTGTCCCGTGGTGCCTGGCTCTTCGCCTTGCGTCCACCATCCTGCTTGCCACACGGTGCCGTTGTGCGTCACTTTATTGCTACCAACGTACGCAATTGCCGGATACCAAGGTTTGATACACACTTTGGCCGCTTCTAAGGTGATCGTGCGATCAAGACGCAGAGTTTGCCCTTCGCTGTCAGTCACGGAATAGGCTAGTGCGTACGTGTCGGCAGTTTGTGTATCGACATGGCCCGTTACGATGATGTTCGCGGTAATGTCGCCATCTTCAACGTCATGTGCGCTGACGCCTGCGAGCGGGTCAAAGCGATCATTGATTGTCAGCGTGATGTTCTCTACGCCGTGTAGGGTCGGGGCTTCACCAAGCTCAGTGGTGATGGTGCTTGCCGTTGGCGCGTCGGTTGGCGCGGTAATTTCCAGGCTGTTGAGCAAGGTATTACTGCAGTAAAGCTCGGCGCGATAGGGTTGGCTCTCGGTCGCCACGTTGATGTGGAATCGGTTCATGAACCCGTCGGTGATGCGTCGGTTGTGCAGGTTGAAGGTGAGCGTGCCTTCTTTGTGCGTCAATACGTCAATCTTGCAGGACGATGGCGTGAAGTTATCGTCATACACTGCGCCGTATGCGCCATTCAGTGCGGGGTAGAAGTAACTTGGCAAGGTGTTCTGTGGATCGTAATAGCCGACCAGTGTTGTCACGGCAACGCCTTGCTGTTGTGGAACACGATCAACGGTACGATCAAGAATGTCGCTGTCGACGATGTTCGATTGGCCTGCGTCAAAGCGGAACGCATGCTTCTTACCATTAATCAGCAACAATGAGGTGTCGCCATAGTGGATATGGGAGTTGTAGCCCGCGGATGAGCGGAACACCACCACTTTGCCTTCAAAGCTGCTGTCTTCGGTCAGGTAAAAATCTCGTGCCCAGTGGCCGTTGCCTGTGTGGATGCGAACCGCATCTGCGGCGTCGAACAGGGCATGGAACTGACGGTTCTCTGGACCAAACTCGGCTAACTCGTTGATGCCACTGACTGTGGTGATGGAGAATGCGACATCATCAACCAGTGTGTTGTGCCATGGCGTCATGCGTTGGCTGTCGTTGTCCCATTTGCTAAAGCCGGTGGATGACGATGGGTCGAAATTGGCTTTGCCTTCCAAAAAGTGCTGGAACACGTTCAGCTCATAAGGCGTGTGCAGCGTGTATTCATTGCCCCCTGGGTGCAGTGGCCAGCCGCCTGCCATGGTGCCCCAACCAAAGCTGTGACCTTCAAACGGTTCGGCGCATTGGCCTTCATAGCATGATGCGCCGTTGTTTCTCGCTTTGCTCAGGTTCGGGAGGAAGGTGTTTTCAAACAGATCCCAGCCCCACGTTGAGTTGGTTTGGGTTGAGCTGTTGTGCACAGAGCCTTTGAATCCGCCCAGATAGTGGGCTTCTGCATGGGTGCCAGCCCCAAACTCGTGACCCACTTCATGGCTAAACTCATTGCCCGTGGAGCTCACCACAGAAGCGACGCCTGCATACGAGCCGAGCAAGCCGTGATTGATGATGCCGTTACTGTAATTGCCCCGTGAATTGTTCACGGTGACTTGGGCGGCATGGTAGGGCGCGCTGATGTTCCATCGGGCACTGTCCATCACGCCAGCACTGTTTACGCCGTAGTTGGCGCTGTTGATGCCCGCAGAGATAAGCTCGCGCGCGATGCGGTAGTGGGAATCACTGCCTCAGGCATCGGCTTTGCTTGGGTCGACATCAACCAGTAGACGACCATCTGGCAGCATGATTTCTTCGAGGTGGACGGGCGCATAAGGGTTCACAATCAGTTTGCTGATTTGCAGAGATTGGAAGTAATCACGGTGAAGGTTTTTGTCTGCCATGAAGCGGAATTCACCGCGCGGTGGTGTTAATAGGCCGACATCGACGGCGTTTAGAATCAAGGTGGTGTTTGCGCCTACCTGAATGCCTTCAACCTTGCCTTCGCTGTCACCCGCGGTGAGCGTTAAGCTAAAACCTGGCTGAATGACGTCGGCTGGCAATATGGTGGTGTAGGCGGTTTCGCTGTAGGCGAGGTTGCCATAATCGACATCGGATTGTGCATACCACAGACCATCCACATTGTTGTAGGTGATGCTGTTGCCGCGGCTTAAGGTGTCAACGCCATGGGAGTAGCGAAGCGTTGAGTTGCAGCCTGCCTGCGAAGAGAAGGTGACGATCTTACCGTTGAATGCGTTGCCTTCTGGCAGAATGAATTCGTAAGCAAAGTGTCCGTCGCTGGTGGCCACGAGCAGTGTGTCATGCTCGGTGAGCAGGGCTTTAAAATTCGTTTGTCCTTGTTGGCCTGCAATGCTGCCGATGGTGTTGTTGGTACGTAGCGTGTGCGCGTAGGCATCAGGCACGACAACCGTCACGTCTGTTTCAATTTGGCCTGTCGGCTTTGGTTGCTCTGCGGGTGCCTTCAAGGTGGCGTGATGAACGGGTTTACCTTGGCTGTCTTTTACCACCACCGACAGATCATTGCCCTCAATGGCATGTGCGTCGTGCGGCTCGACGATCACCATCGATGTTATGAATGGTCGGCATGATGACACTTTGCGCCATGCTGACGCTGGCTTGCAGCGTTCCTCGCGTGTCTGACGGGAGCTGTTTTTGATTGAAGTAGACTTTCTGATTCGCCAAGTCTAACGGTGAGGCGTCAAACGTCTGTGTGATGGCGTCTGTGGCAATAAATGCATGGCTGGTGGTGCTAAGTAGCAGTGTTGAGAGAAAGCTGGCTATGTACGTCTTATTCATATTCGCTTTGTTTTTTATAATGAATATTGGGAGCGGAAATATAGGGAGTTATGAATAAGTGGGTTACTGAAAAATAAAGAACTTTGAAGCAGTCCCTCAAAAGCGAAGAAGGAAAAGGAAGCATCATCAAACTCTCTATTGAGTATGTGCATTTTTACAGCAATTTTCACCAAACTTTTACACCCTGACTGCTTCTCTTTTGTTCATAACTCCTTGATGATGTGCTCAATTATTTAGCGAGGATTGCGTAATGTCTGTATTGGTCGAAGTGTGTATCGATAGCCTTGAATCTCTTCCTATTGCTGAAAAAGCCGGTGCGGGACGCATCGAATTGTGCAGCTCATTAGCCACGGGTGGTTTAACAGCCAGCGCGGGGTACATGAAAGCGGCTGCCCGCGTAGCCAATATTCCTGTGTACGGGATCATTCGTCCGCGTGAAGGGGATTTTCTCTACAGCAGTGACGATGTGGAAATCATGCTGGAAGACATTCATACCGCCCACAAAATGGGGCTGAATGGGGTGGTGATTGGTGCTTTGAATGCGCAAGGGCACATTGATGCCGATGCGGTCAGTGCCATGATCAAGCAAGCGAATGGCTTAGGCATTACTTTCCACCGCGCCATTGACCATTGTGCGTCGCCGTTTGATGCGTTGGAGTTTTTGATGTCTCACCACGTCGAGCGCGTGCTGACGTCTGGCTTGGCGAAGCGCGCTGGTGAAGGCATGGACACGCTAAAAGAGATGGTGGCGTTCTGCCAAGGCCGACTCGGGATTATGCCGGGCGCGGGCGTCTCTCCAGAAAACGCGAAGCAGATTGTAGATTTTACGAGGGCAGATGAAATCCATTTGTCGGGTAAAACAACGCGTGCTTCGCACATGGTATATCGCAATGAGAAAGCCACCATGGGCAATGGCGACAGCGATTTCGATATTACGGTGACCAACCCTGACACCATTGCTCGTGCCATTGCTGCGGTTCGCGGTTAACGTATTTTGAGAAGGCCGCTGCGGCGCGAGATGTGTCGACAGGGGAGAGAAAAATAACCAAACGCCAGATACAAAAAGGGCCCGGTGGTCCGGGCCTCATTATATTTGTGTCAGCTGACTTGGGCTTTACGCTACACGTGCTTAGCGCACGTTATAGTGTTGGGGGAACAACCGCTGTTGAGGTGCGGTCTAAAAGCCGATTATAGGTCGTCAGAGTGCTCAGACAGGAACGCTGCAACACCTTTAGGTGACGCGTCCATACCTGCTTTACCTTCTTCCCACTGTGCTGGGCACACTTCACCGTTTTTCTGGTGGAAGTTCAATGCATCAACCATGCGTAGCATTTCGTCGATGTTACGGCCTAGTGGAAGGTCGTTAACCACTTGGTGGCGAACCAGACCGTCTTCGTCGATCAGGAATGAACCACGGAACGCAACGCCTGCTTCTGGGTGCTCAACGTCGTATGCTTTACAGATTTCGTGCTTAACGTCAGCAACCAATGGGTAAGCAACTTGACCGATACCGCCGTCATCAACAGCAGTGTTACGCCATGCGTTGTGAGAGAACTGAGAATCGATTGAAACACCGATGACTTCAACGCCTTTCGCTAGGAAGTCAGCGTGACGCTTGTCAAAAGCGATTAGCTCAGAAGGACATACAAAGGTGAAATCTAGCGGGTAGAAAAACACAACCGCTTTCTTACCTTTGGTGAACTCTTTGAAGTTAAAGTTATCTACGATTTCACCATTGCCCAGTACTGCTGCTGCAGTAAAATCTGGGGCTTGACGGCCAACTAGTACCATTTCTCAGCTCCTAAATATTTTTAGTTTTAAGGTGTGAAAACCTCAATTCCTTATTGAACGCGACAAACTATAAAGGAACTGATAGATTGAAAAAAGTGGATTTAACAGATTAAACCAATCGGAAAAATCGATGACAAAATTCCCTTCTCTCAAACAGCTCCATTATTTGGTCACGCTGTATGAAACCCGCCACTTCGGTGAAGCGGCTAAACAGTGTTTCGTCAGTCAGTCTACACTAAGTTCCGGCATTCAAAATCTCGAAGATTTGATCGGATCTCAACTTATTGAGCGCGATAACAAAACCTTGGTGTTTTCTGCAATCGGTGAGGATGTTGTGTCACGAAGTCGAGAGATTTTGGCGCGCAGCCAAGACTTGATGGAGCTGACGCAAGTGAGCGAAATGCCCATGCAAGGTAAGTTACGCGTCGGCTGTATCCCCACCATTGCGCCGTTCTTGTTGTGCGATCTTGTGCAAGCCGTGAATCAAAACTTCCCAGACCTTGATCTTCTGTTACGGGAAGACACCACGGTGAACCTTCTGAGCGCGCTGAAAAGCGGTGAGATGGACGTGCTGATTTTGGCGCTACCCGTCGAAATTGGCGGGATGGCAAGCCGTATTGTAGGGCGTGACGTGTTTAAAATGGTACTGAGCCGCACCCAAGCTGCTTCTGTACCTGTGCCTGTTCGTTATGCAGACCTGCCGGATGAGTCGGTGTTTTTGCTCGAACGCGAGCATTGTTTAACTGATCACGCAGTTTCAGCCTGTAAGTTAACCTCAACCGCCAAGATCAACCCCTTTACTGCCACCAGTTTGCATACGCTTGTGCAAATGGTTGCCAATGGGCTGGGGACCACCTTTATTCCACAAATGGCGATAAATCATGGTCTTGTCGATAACTTAGACTTGGTTGTGGTTGAGCCTCCTGGTACGGAAGCGTATCGAGAAATTGGTTTAGTATGGCGTCCAACGTCCAGTCGTCAGCCAACATTTGATGCGTTAGCTGATCTGGTAGAAACATTGTTGTAAGTGTTTTACGGTCATTTTTTGTCCACTTCTGATTCCTTAATGACAGAATGCTTACTTAAATAACGAGGAATTCTTCGTTTGTTCCTATGTGCGTTTGTGCATAAAACGATGAAATTTCCTCGATTATTTCAAGAATCTTTAGCTCCCATTGCTTTAGAACCAAAGTTTGGTTTATTTATCTATCTTTTTTTTCGATTTCCACATATTCCTCTTTTTTCTATCCGGTAACCCCCGTGCAGTTTTGAAATTAAATTCTGTAGTCCTCCCCACATTTTTTTTGACGATAATTAATGCCTTATCGATAGGTTTTGTTAGAAATATATTTTTAACTTATCTGTTAAATAATTGTTATAAAAGAAATTTTGGCGAAATATGAATCCTGCTGCTACGTTTAATTCTGGGTGTCTCATAATTAACGCTCTCATAATGATATGAAATATTATTACGTAATGAGTTACAAAAACTAGACGAAAGGAGGATTTCATCACGAACGGTGGAAGAATCTGAGATTTGTTTTAATTTGGTGTTTTGAGTTAAAACTCTATTTTTTTTGTAATTTATTGAATTATATATATTTGAATGGTTTTCTGGGTTGCTTTGATTGATGGTCAGGTGTTGACCTTCAACCGTAAATACGACAGCTTAGTAACAAAGCGAGCCAAATCAGGACATACAATTCGATAGCGGTAATGGTCGGTTTGTTGTGATTTAGTTACAAAAGGATTTTGGGGGACTATTTATGACAGCACAAACACAACAGGAACTGACGTTTGTTCCACCGCTAACAGAAAAAGAAGCGGATGTACTGACAAAAGATGCAATGGCTTTTTTACACGCACTCGCCACACGCTTTGCAGATCGTATCCCTTCACTGCTAGCAGCACGTGAAGCGCGACAAGCGGCGTTTGATGAGGGCGCACTGCCTAATTTCTTACCCGAGACGGCAGACATTCGCCGTGGTGATTGGTCTATTCGTGGTATTCCTGCCGATCTTCAAGATCGCCGCTTAGAAATTACAGGTCCACCAGAGCGCAAAATGGTGATCAATGCACTGAACGCCAATGTGAAAGTGTTCATGGCCGATTTTGAAGATTCTTTCTCACCCGCGTGGGGGCCAGTGCTTGATGGGCAACGTAACCTGACGGATGCCATCAACCTTACGATTTCATATGAAAACCCAGCAAACGGTAAGCAATATGAACTGAACGATGACCCTGCCACGCTGATTTGTCGTGTGCGTGGTCTGCACCTAAAAGAGAAGCATGTGTTGTTAAATGGCACGGCGATTCCTGGTGCGCTGTTTGATTTTGCGCTGTATTTCTACCGCAACCACAAAGCGCTGCTTGAGAACGGCTCGGGCCCTTACTTCTACCTGCCGAAGCTACAAGCACATCAAGAAGCGGCATGGTGGAACGACGTGTTTTGTTTCACGGAAGATCACTTTGAGCTGCCGCGCGGCACCATTAAAGCCACCATCTTGATTGAGACGCTACCGGCTGTTTTCGAGATGGAGGAAATCCTCTACGCCTTGAAAGACCACATTGTTGCACTGAACTGTGGCCGCTGGGATTACATCTTTAGCTACATCAAAACATTCAGAAATCACCCAGACCGCGTGTTGCCCGATCGTCAAGTCGTGACGATGGAGAAGCCTTTCCTCAACGCGTACTCACGTTTGTTGGTGAAAACATGTCACCGCCGCGGCGCGATGGCGATGGGGGGAATGGCGGCATTCATCCCGTCGAAAGACCCTGAAAAGAACGCATGGGTGCTCGACAAAATTCAAACCGACAAGTCGTTAGAAGCCAATAACGGCCATGACGGTACATGGGTTGCACACCCCGGCTTGGCTGATACGGCGAAAGCCGTGTTTGATGCCGCGCTCGGTGAGCGCAAAAACCAACTGGATGTGCTGCGTGAACAAGACGCACCAATCACAGCAGATGAGCTACTGGCACCGTGTGAAGGCGACCGCACCGAAGAAGGCATGCGACATAACATTCGCGTGGCGGTGCAATACATCGAAGCGTGGATTTCAGGTAACGGATGTGTGCCTATCTACGGACTGATGGAAGACGCTGCAACCGCAGAAATTTCTCGCGCATCGATTTGGCAGTGGATACGCCACGAAAAATCGTTGAGCAACGGCAAAACAGTCACGGCGGCGTTTTTCCGTCAATGTTTGGCCGAAGAGATGGACGTTCTACAAGAAGAATTAGGTTCGGATGTTTTCAATAAAGGGAAGTACCAGCAGGCGGCCAGCATGATGGAGCAGCTGACCACCAGTGATGCGCTGGCAGATTTCTTAACTTTATCTGGATACGAG
>JBELME010000080.1:0-5279 GCA_042096095.1 Enterovibrio sp. | reverse complement strand
CGAGATGAGATTTAAACCCAAGACGCGTTAACCCAAGTTTAGGAACACATTGAGAGAGGGAATCACAATGACGATGACAAGACAGCAGCAAATCGATGCAATTAAAGCAGACTGGGCAGAAAACCCACGCTGGAAAAATGTAAAACGAACGTATACGGCAGAGGAAGTTGTTGCGCTGCGTGGTTCCTTCGTCCCTGAGCAGACCATTGCTCAGCGTGGTGCGGACAAGTTGTGGGATCTGGTAAACGGTTCGGCGAAAAAAGGCTACGTGAACTGCTTGGGCGCACTGACTGGTGGCCAAGCGGTACAACAAGCAAAAGCCGGTATTGAAGCGATTTACCTATCAGGCTGGCAGGTAGCTGCGGACAATAACACCGCATCAAGCATGTACCCTGACCAATCGCTTTACCCTGTGGATTCTGTTCCTGCCGTGGTTAAGCGTATTAACAATTCTTTCCGCCGCGCTGACCAAATTCAATGGTCAAAAGGTGGCACGCCAGAAGAAGGCACGGATTACTTCCTACCGATCGTTGCCGATGCAGAAGCCGGTTTTGGTGGTGTTCTGAATGCTTACGAGCTGATGCGCTCGATGATTGAAGCTGGTGCGGCAGGTGTTCACTTTGAAGACCAGCTAGCATCCGTGAAAAAATGTGGTCACATGGGTGGTAAGGTGCTGGTTCCTACCCAAGAAGCCGTTCAAAAACTGGTTGCAGCACGTCTTGCTGCCGATGTTGCAGGCACCACCACCCTTGTGATTGCGCGTACCGATGCGAATGCCGCTGACCTGCTGACCTCTGATTGCGATGAGTACGATAAAGACTTCATCGTGGGTGAGCGTACGTCAGAAGGTTTCTACAAAGTACGTGCGGGTATCGAACAAGCCATTTCTCGTGGCCTTGCGTATGCACCGTATGCTGATTTGATTTGGTGTGAAACGGCGAAACCTGATTTGGAAGAAGCGCGTCAGTTTGCCGAAGCGATTCATGCCAAATACCCGGATCAACTGCTGGCCTACAACTGTTCGCCTTCGTTCAACTGGGAGAAAAACCTGGACGCAGACACCATTGCACGCTTCCAGCAAGAGCTGTCAGACATGGGCTACAAGTACCAGTTCATCACTCTCGCGGGTATTCATAACATGTGGTACAACATGTTCGAACTTGCCCATGCGTACGCACAGGGTGAAGGCATGCGCCACTACGTTGAGAAAGTTCAGCGTCCTGAGTTTGCTGCAGCTGAACGTGGTTACACCTTCGTTGCGCACCAGCAAGAAGTGGGTACCGGTTACTTCGATACCATGACCAACACAATTCAAGGTGGTAACTCGTCAGTAACAGCACTGACAGGTTCGACTGAAGAAGACCAATTCTAATAATAAAAAAAGCAACACTGTTCCTAGCATCCACTGTTCAAGCGGCCTCCTTCGGGGCCGTTTTTTTGTTTGGAGGGGAAAGAGCAGATAAGAGCAGATCCTAGGAAGAGCAGGTCCTAGATCCTTGGAAAAGCCAGAGCTAGAGCTAGAGCTAGAGCTAGAGCGATTCCTTCGCTTGAAAATTTACCGGGATAAGGGCGAGATCCGATATTTCCTCGCACTTAGGCTCTTGATTTTTCTCCTCCAACTTTTCTCGCAATCTCAACCCTTCTTCTTCGCTGCGTCCAGTACTTGCTCGTAAATAGCAGGGAACGCGTCGATAAATGCGTCGTAATGCTGCAATAACACTGGAGCTGTATCTGCGAGGGGGGCCATTCTCGGGCTTCGGGTCGAAATGCGGCTTAACACATGTTGAAGCGTTTCGGCGTGTGCGTAAGAGGGGATCCACTGCTCTCGCCACATGCGTGAAGACACCGTCAGAAAACGTTCGGGGAGGGGGAAAGGCTCATTCTTTACTGCGCGCTGGCATTCGGATTCGGCATGTTCGACAAATTGGGCAAAGGAAACGTCCGAGAAACGATCCCAGTGTTGAATTAATGCGTGATCCCAAAACACGTCGAGTGCGATCGCGCTGTATCGATATAGTGCGGATGGAAAGTGTTGGCGACAGGTCTTAATCTCCGGTAAGGCATCAATCGTGCTATCGACGAAACGATGCAAATAGATGCCTTCCACTGTCTGGAGAGAGAACTGATTATCTGGTCTGCCTTTTACAAAGTCAGCCAGCACGTTTCCCATCAATTGGCTGTCGCATTGTGTTGCTACGTGTAAATGCGCAAGGTAATTCAATCCGCCTCCTAACCGTCACTTTGCTAAGGCAAGGGAGCATCTGACCAGATTGCGCGTGGGATTCATAGACCTAAATCTAGGCGACGATTTCTTCTTCCTCTTCCATCGGCTCTGTTTCTTCTTGAATTTCAAGAAGGTTGATGGCGATGGCGACAAAGTCGGTGTCTGTGATAATGCCGACCAATCTGTTGTCATCTACCACAGGTAAACAGCCGAATTTATGCCGTTGCATATAAAGTGCGGCTTCTTTTAAGCCACCGTACGCAGAGACGGTACAGATCTCCTTGCGCGTAAAGCACTCCAGCGGGGCATGCATCGGATCGAGCTCGCCAATGGCTTTTTCTAAGCTAGAACTTTGCGCCGATAGCACATCGCGTTGTGTGACCAAACCACGCAGTGTGTTGTCTGCTGAAACTATTGGTATATGTCGAATTCGCTTGGATTCCATCAGGCGTTTTGCGTCATATATCGTATGCTTAGAAGTGAGAGTAATGGGTTGTGGTGTCATCATCTCGTTAACCGTCAACATATGACCTCCTTAAAGACACAGTAAAATGAGGGTTACCTGTTGAATGTAGCTAAAACTCAACAAGGTAAAGGTGATGGTATTCAAAGATCCGTTGGGCAGTTGTCTCGATGCTCACACTCTCATCAAGCAGTAGCGAATGCGCTGAAAACACAGCTTTCAGGGGAAAGAAGACTGGTTTGAGGGATACATATTATGTGGGGAAAATACCTGATTGTTGCGGCAATGAGTCTGTCGTCATTTTCGTTTGCCGCTGAGAAAGAAGCCCGCGTCGTCGGGGGTAGTGATGCCACGATTTCACAAGCACCTTGGCAAGCCTTTGTGAGGATCGGTAACAACTTTTGCGGTGGCGTTGTTATCTCGGATTTTTGGATCCTGACTGCGGCACACTGCTTAGATACCGCGGGATCTGATGACCCTTTCTCGTTGGCGTCTGCATCATCGGTAACGGTTTACACAGGAACGGCCGAAACCTTCAATGCGAATTTCTCTGACTTCCTGTCTGAGGTCGATGCGGTGTATGTGCATGGTGGTTATAGCAAAGATTCACTAGAGAACGATATCGCGCTGGTGAAATTATCTTCGAGTGTGCATGCGAATGCTTCAAGCGTTGTGTTGGCTGATACCAGCGTTCAAGCCAATGTAGATACTACTGGTAATCAAGGACTGGGCGATCTCAGGTTGTCAGGTTGGGGTTTCACAGATACAGGCCGAACCACGTCCACTAACACGCTACAAATCGCTTCATTATCGACAGTATTAGATTCGACATGCGCCAGTGCATGGGGGTCGACAGTGTCTGGCGTCTCTAACTACGAAAACAAATTCTTCTGCGCGCAAGAAAGCAATGTGGGGGCCTGTAACGGTGACTCCGGCGGCCCGCTGATTTGGATGGACCCAAACCGCTCATCCGATGCCGATAACGGCGCAACGCTGGTGGGCATCGTGAGTTTTGGTGTGAACGCCCAATGTGCGTCTAGCACTTTCCCCGATGTTTACACGCAAGTGTCCAATTACACCGATTGGATTGGAGCTTGCCAAGCGGGCAACTGCGTTAACTCCTCGTCGAACACGGTGTCAGGGGGAGGTGGGGGAGGGACTATTCACTATTACCTCTCCGTCTTTTTGCTTTTAATTTTGATGTTAAGGCGTGAAATCACAAGATCCTCCCCTGTCTTAAAAAGAGGAATATGAGTGCCTATTAAGACAGGTACTCTTTTCATACTCTACAGCTACTGATTGCGGAACGCGTATTGCGATATTGTTACCCTGAAAACAACTCAGTGGTAAGGGTTCAATATGAGAATAAAGCAATGGATGGCTGTAGTATCTCTCGCGGCTGCGATTTCGCCAATGACGGCCATGGCTGCAACCGAAGCTCCTGAAAAATCTCCGCGTATTGTTGGCGGCGGTTTTGCGCCTATCAGTGACGCGCCTTGGCAGGTGTTTTTGGAAGTCGGAAACTTCGTGTGTGGTGGTGCCATTATTTCCAATGATTATGTATTGACCGCAGCACATTGTGTTGAGGGGGTTAGCGCGTCGAATATCACTGTGTATGCGGGTATTGATGATCTCAATGATCTAAACGGTAACGGCATCGCGGTATCTTCTGTATTAAGTAATCCAAACTATAACAGCACCTCGTTAACGGCTGATGTTTCCCTGATTCAACTTGCTGGGACTCTCCCCTCAAATGCAAAGCCTATTCAGATTGTAGACGCCAGTGAGCAAGCTGATCTTGATAATGAGTTTGCAGCAGCTGAGGACCAAAACCTCTATGTTTCTGGGTGGGGGGAAACCTTCACGAATAGCAGTATCAGTCGATACCTAAAAAGAACATACTTGGATGGTGTCTCTGATACTACTTGTGGTTGGACTCGCAGTGGTGGTGGGGTTGTTCAAGCGTTCGCAGATGCTTACATTTGCGCTAATGATGCTCAGGTTCCAAGGGGCATTTGCTCTGGTGATTCCGGCGGTCCCTTAGTCTGGCAAGATCCTAACCACGCGGCAGATGCTGATAAAGGTTATCGTCTTGTCGGTCTTGTAAGTTTTAGCAGCACCGATGGTTGCGCTCTCACAGGTATTGAAGATGGTTTTACGCAGTTAAGTACCTATCGAAATTGGATCAGCAATAACATGAATGGTGGTTATTCAAATCCGAACGTGAGCTTCGATGCTGATATATTTGATACGTCAAGAACGTACACGCCTCCCGCTGATATTCCTACAGTAACACCACCTGTCAACGATACGCCAACTAGCCCTGTTACCAGCGGTGGTGGTGGTGGCGCTATTTCTCTATACGCATTGCTGCTTTTGAGCTTTTCACTAGGGCTTAGCATCTACTCAAGGCGTCGATTCCTTTCCTAATACCTTACTATTTGTCTTGGCTGACCACCCTAGGTCAGCCAATTCTCGAAACGAGATATCACTCGGCAAAACACCTCGAAACACAACAGTCCTGTAACTAATTCGATACATTACCTCCTGATTAACCAAATTACGTTGGGGGAGATGTTGATGAGAATATCG
>JBELME010000079.1:0-15332 GCA_042096095.1 Enterovibrio sp. | reverse complement strand
AGTCTCTAGTCTCTAGTCTCTAGTCTCTAGTCTCTAGTCTCTAGTCTCTAGTCTCCAGATATCATTGATAAAAAATAGCGAGGAAAACCCCGCTATTTTTTCGTTCATGTTAGGCGTAGATGTTCACTGCTATTTGCTCGCTGCTTTCTTTTGATATCCCTTCTTCTTGTTTGAAAATCCGCGGCCTTTTTTCTTCCTAAACGGAGAAGGACTTTGCGGTAATGAACGCAAACTTTCAGGAACAGGCCCTTGTCGAACAGCGCCCATTAACGCCAACAATTCCGACTCTAAAGCCGTCATAAAGGGCTGATAAGCACCCTTCTTTTCTGCCATGTCATGCAGTTGACGTTCCCACTGTGCGGTCATATCAGGGTATGCAGCCTTTTCAGGTAAAGCATCAATTAAGCCACATCCAGAGGCCGTTGCCCGAATCTGTTTTCCCTCTCGAGAAAGTAGACTGCGCTTGAAGAGCAAATCCAGAATGCCTGCGCGGGTTGCTTCTGTCCCAAGGCCATCGGTTTCCCGCAAAATTTTCTTCAACGAAACATCTTGTACAAATCGACCAATACCTGTCATCGCCTGAAGTAATGTGGCTTCCGTAAAGTGCCTTGGTGGCTCTGTCATGCAATCTTTAATGTCTCCACGAAGACACGTCAGTACCGTGCCTTTTTCCAGAGGTGGAACTTGGCTTTCAATGTCTTCTTTTTGTGCCGCTTTGTCGCGGGATAACAGCACTCGCCAGCCCTGCACGGTAAGCTGTTTGCCTTTGGCGATGAACTGCCCACCCACAATATCAAAGTTCAACTTGGCTTCGGCATACTCTGCGGCTGGGTAGAACTGCATTAAATACTGTCGAGCAATCAGCTCGTAGACATTTTGTTCGTAACTGCTTAGCGCGCTGCTGCTCTTGCCCGTAGGAATGATCGCATGGTGCGCTTCTACTTTGGCATCATTCCACGCCTTAGAACGTAACGATAAGTTGGCATGTTTAACCGCCTCGCCAAGTGATGACGAGGTTTTACTGATGGCTGCAGTCACGCTCCCCGCTTCTTTAAAATGGCCTTTCGGCAAGTAGCGGCTATCCGATCGCGGGTAGGTAATGACTTTGTGTTTTTCGTAGAGCGACTGACAACATGACAATACGTCCGCTGCACTCATGTTAAATCGTTTTGCAGCATCTATCTGTAAGGTCGACAAGCTGTATGGAAGAGGCGGTGCTTGTTTACTGTTCTTGCGCTCCGATTCCGTCACTGTTGCAGGTTGGCCTTCAATGCGTTTCGCAACATTCTCTACCAGCTTTCGCGACAGCACACGTCCTTCTTCATCTTGCCAAGGCTCACAGGATTCACTGGGCTGCCAGCGCGCCAAAATGTCACTCCCTTGATACGGAATCACAGCGTCTAACTGATAAAAAGGCTTGGGGATGAAAGCCTCGATCTCTCGATCACGTCGAACCACCAAGCCCAATACAGGCGTTTGAACGCGCCCTACAGATAACACGCCTTGATACCCAGCCTGTTTACCGAGCAAGGTGTAGGCGCGAGACATGTTCATGCCATAGAGCCAATCAGCGCGAGAGCGGGCTAATGCAGAAACGGAGAGCGGGACAAAATCAAGGTTGCTACGTAATGCTGACAGTGCTTTTTTTACTGCCGACACGTTCAGGTCGTTGATCAAAAGACGTTGGATTTTTTGTTTCTTCGCCGCAGGCAATTTCGCGTGGCTGAACACCTCATCCACCAACAATTGCCCTTCTCGATCAGGGTCACCAGCATGGATGATGTCATCGAACTGACGCAGGAGTTTTTTCACAACTGAAAGCTGCTTCGCGGCGGATTTGCGCGGTTTCAATAACCACTCTGAAGGGATAATAGGCAGATCATCAAGACGCCATGTCTTGTATTTTTCATCATAGGCATCCGGCTCAGCTTGCTCGAGTAAGTGCCCAATACACCATGTGACTGTGTCACCGTTCGCGGCCTGAATGTAGCCGTCATTGTTTTTATGAGGCTTAGGCAATGCAGCAACAATTGCGCGGCCAAGGCTGGGTTTTTCTGCGATAAAGAGTCGAGCCATGAAGAAATCTGAACAGAGGGTCTTGTCGATAATTTAGCGAAATTGCGTGTTATTAACAACAAATAACTGGATATTCATCCAGTTATTTGCGTTAGGTAGTGTTCAGTAGATCACAGGAAGGTAACGTATTTGTCGGTGTCACGCTTGGGTGGATTGGCCGGCTCGCACCCCGGTGTTCCGACATACAAAAAGCCAACGATTTCGTCATCACCGGACACATCAAACGCTTCACGCACGACAGGGTGATACGCCCACTTCCCTGTTCGCCAAAATCCTTGAAAGCCCTGAGCCACCGCCGCCATTTGCATCGCCTGAGCAGCACAACCCGCTGAAATATGCTGTTCAATCACAGGGACTTTGTCATGCTGTTTGGTGCGAGCGATAACAGTGATCACCATGGGCGCGCGAAACGGCGAATTCATCGCTTTTTCAACCACAGCGTCTTCGGCGTTTTCGGATTCAGCGGCACGTTTCAAAATGTCAGAAAGCGTCTCCAATCCTTCGCCGGTTGCCACCACAAATTGCCAAGGCGTTAATCCGCCATGGTCGGGAGCACGAAGCCCAGCAGCAATCATGCTGTTGAGTGCATCGCCGGATGGCGCTGGCTCAGAAAGACGAGGAATAGAGCGACGTTGTGTCAGTAGGCTTAAAGCGTCCATGAATGATCCAATTTAAGAAAACAATTACCTTCAAGATAACACAAAGCCAGAAGGATATTTCCCTCTGGCTTTTGCGGATTTATATCGAACGTTTAAAGCGTGATTGCGAGCTCGACACCTTGTCGAATCGCGCGTTTTGCATCAAGCTCTCCGGCCTTTTCTGCGCCACCAATAATGTGTGCATTAATGCCCTTGGTTTCGAGTTCTGCGACCAAGCCATTCACGGATTCTTGGCCTGCACAAATAATGACATGATCCGCTGGAAGAATATGCTCTTGCCCTTCCAAGGTAATGTGCAAACCTGCATCATCTATCTTTTCGTAACTCACACCACCGAGCAGTTCCACACCGCGTTTTTCCAACGTTTTACGGTGGATCCAGCCTGTCGTTTTACCCGGGCCTTTACCAACACGTCCTTGGC
The DNA here is from genome assembly GCA_042096095.1 of Enterovibrio sp. Taxonomy (GTDB): domain Bacteria; phylum Pseudomonadota; class Gammaproteobacteria; order Enterobacterales; family Vibrionaceae; genus Enterovibrio. The sequence goes on along the minus strand of JBELME010000079.1, from coordinate 12,176 downwards.
GACGTTGCAACAACCACACTTGGCGTTGAGCAACATAATGTGGCGCAGGAAGCAACCCGCCTTCGTGAGATAACGATTTATCAATGCCCCAATCTTGCAACCACTCATCCAAAGTTTGATCTTCGGGTTCAGTGATCATGGTCGCGACATCAATACCAATGCCGCCGGCACCAACAATCGCAATGCGTCCGCCAAGCTCAGGCTGCTCGCGAATAAACGTTTGATAATCTAAGGCTTTCTCGTGATCGATTCCCTGAATGTTTGGCATTCTCGGTTTCACGCCTGTGGCGATAACCACCTCATCAAACCCATCGAGTGATTCTGCATTCACTTCGGTATTCAAGCGAACCTCAATGCCACACTGCTCAACACGGCGCGTGAAGTATCGGATTGATTCCTTGAATTCTTCTTTACCAGGGATTTGCATAGCAAGATTGAACTGACCGCCTAGCTGAGGGGCTTTTTCAAACAACACGACATCAAAGCCGCGCTCGGCCGAAGTCACCGCACAAGACATACCGGCCATACCGCCGCCGACCACAGCAATTTTTCGTTTTGCGGTTGCAGGTGCAACCACCAGTTCTGTTTCATAACAGGCTTGTGGGTTAACCAAGCAGCTTGCGCGCTTACCTTTAAACACATGGTCGAGACATGCCTGATTACAGGCAATACACGTATTGATGTCATCCGAACGATCTGCTTCGGCCTTCACCACAAAGTTGGCATCCGCAAGGAAAGGGCGCGCCATAGAGACCATATCGGCCTGGCCGCTCGACAAAATGGATTCACCCACTTCTGGTGTATTAATTCGGTTACAAGTCACGAGAGGAATATTCACCTCCCCCTTCAATCTTTCAGTGACCCAACTGAACGCCGCTCGCGGCACTTGGGTAGCAATAGTCGGAACACGGGCTTCGTGCCAACCGATACCGGTATTTAAAATGGTCACACCTGCCGCTTCGAGAGCTTTAGCCAGCTCAACCACTTCATCATGTGTGCTGCCCTGTTCCACCAAATCCAGCATGGAAAGTCGGAAGATGATGATGAAATCTTTCCCTACTCTTTCGCGCACAGCTTTCACGATCTCAACCGGGAAACGTGAGCGGTTCGCATAGCTGCCACCCCATGCGTCATAGCGGTTGTTTGAGCGCTTACAGATGAACTGGTTAATCAAGTAACCTTCAGAACCCATGATTTCAACACCGTCATACCGCGCTTCACGGGCAAGCTCTGAACTCCTGGCAAAATCGTTGATGGTATTTCTGATCTGGCGCTCACTCATTTCAGACGGCGCAAACTTAGAGATAGGAGAACGTACTTCGGACGCACTCAAGGCAAAAGGGTGCATGGCATAGCGCCCAGCATGAAGGAGTTGGAGCGCAATTTTTCCGCCATGCTCATGAACCGCATCGGTAATGTTTCGGTGCGCCCTCGCTGCTCTGCCGCTACTGAATTGCGCACTGAGTGGGTGCAATCGACCACGGAAGTTAGGCGAAAAACCGCCAGTCACGATAAGTCCAACGCCCCCTTTGGCACGTTCAGCATAAAAGGCAGAGAGCTTTTTAAACCCATCGTTAGATTCTTCCAGCCCTGTGTGCATAGAGCCCATCAACACACGGTTTTTCAACTGGGTGAAACCAAGATCCAGTGGAGCGAGCAAGTGAGGGTAAGGCGAATTCATTAGGCGCTTCCATTCTTATTATGAGTTCTGGTCTGACCAAGATAAGCCTGCAAAACCAAAAATTCAAACGTTTGTTTACATTTTTACAACACCGATCAAATACCAACGCCTAAGGTCTGGATAAGCGATTTTTTATCCAAATACATAGGCTTTTATGAGGTCTTGCACAGGGTTTATGTAGAATAGTGTTATCTAAAACCCTCAGACCCTAGCATTCCAAATAGGATTCGTTACGATTATGGCTAGGGAAAGTCGCTGGAATTATTCATGAAAACGCTTTTTAAATTTCTAGGCACCGTATTGAAGTGGTGTTGGAAGATATTGGGGTTTGCACGTCAGCTAATACTCAACGTGCTTTTTATTGGTCTACTCGTTGCGATTTACTTCGCCTTTACGATTGAAGACTCAGAGTTACCAACACCTACCGATCAACCCGCTCGTGCGCTGCTGGTTGATATTTCAGGCCCGATTGTTGAAAAGCAACGCCGCCTAGACCCGTATGATATCGCAGCCCAAAATCTTATTGGCCGTTCGGCAGAGGTTGAAACTGTGCTGTTTGATGTGGTCGACCAAATTCGTGCTGCCACCAAGGATGACAAGATCAATGGCATGGTGCTGAGTCTGTCCGACATGTCAGAAACCAGTCTGACAAAACTGCGCTACATTGCGAAAGCGATCAACGAGTTCAAAGCCGCAGGAAAATCCGTGGTAGCGATTGGCGGACACTACAATCAAAGCCAGTACTACCTCGCCAGCTATGCGGACGAAATCATGATGTCGCCAGACGGCGCTGTGCTGCTGCGTGGCTACGGCACGTACAACCTTTATTTCAAAGATCTGTTAAAGAACCTTGATATCACCACCCATGTGTTCCGCGTTGGTACCTATAAATCATTTGTTGAGCCCTACACGCGAACCGAAATGTCGGAACAAGCACGCGAAGCCAACGCTGTATGGCTTAATCAGCTTTGGGGGGCATTCGTTGACGATATCGCGATGAACCGTGGTGTGACGGTCGAATCCATTTCGCCAGACTCTGAAACCTTGCTCAACACCATCAAGGCCGCAGACGGTGATTTCGCCAAACTTTCACAAAACCTTGGCTTGGTTGATGAATTGGTAACGCGCCAACAAATCCGAACCAAGCTGGCTGAGAAGTTTGGTAGCGACGGCGATGACAGTTTCAACTATGTCAGCATCTACGAATACAACGCCAACGATTTCACCCTACCGAAAGCAGATCAAATTGCCGTGGTGGTGGCGAGCGGAGCCATCATTGATGGTTCCGAGCAAGAAGGCACAGTGGGTGGCGACACAACCGGCGCACTCCTTCGTCAAGCACGTTTGGACGATGCCGTTAAAGCCGTTGTGCTGCGTGTTGATAGCCCAGGCGGCAGTGCCTTTGCCTCTGAAGTGATCCGCAATGAAGTGGAAGCACTCAAAGACGCTGGCAAACCTGTTGTGGTCTCCATGTCGAGTGTCGCGGCATCTGGCGGCTATTGGATATCCACCAGCGCGAACCGTATTTTGGCGCAGCCAACCACCATCACAGGCTCTATCGGTATTTTTGGCATTCTCACTACCTTTGAAGATGCACTAGCCAAATATGGTGTCTACAACGACGGTATTGGCACAACGCCGCTTGCGGGTGTTGGCGTAACACGCGCCTTGCCGGAAGAGGTCAGTGAAATCATGCAGCTTGGCATCGAAAACGGTTACCAGCGCTTTATCCAGCTCGTCGCGAGCCAGCGCAACCTTTCTGTAGAAGATGTCGACCAAGTCGCTCAGGGTCGCGTTTGGACAGGTTATGACGCCATGAAGCGTGGCTTAGTCGATCAGATGGGTGATTTTGACGATGCAGTTTCTGTCGCTGCAGAGTTAGCAGGCATTACCGATTACTCACTGGATTGGATGGAAGAGCCGCTCACGCCTGCCCAGCAATTTATTTATGACATGATCAATCAAACCATGGTGTTTGTCGGTCTTGATACCGCGTTTACATTGCCCCCCGCATTTGAACAGTTTGCTCACGCAGCGGCATCAGAAATCAACAACTTGAATAACCTCAATGATCCAAATGGGCGATATGCCCTGTGTCCAAATTGCCGTTATTTCGAAAACTGAGAACTCCCCGGCAAGTGCCGGGGTTTTTTTCGCGCCACTGGTACGTATAATGCCGCCACTACCTCGGCAACATTGAATTTGTGAAGATGGAAAGAAAACATATTTACATCGCCTACACGGGCGGCACGATCGGCATGCTTAAATCTGAACAGGGATACATTCCTGTGTCTGGCTTTATGCAAGAACAACTTAAGCAAATGCCAGAATTCCATCGTCCAGAAATGCCTGAATTCACAATCCATGAGTACAGCCCACTCATCGATTCTGCAGATATGACGCCAGCGGATTGGCAACGCATTGCTGACGATATCCGCAACAACTACGACAATTATGATGGCTTCGTGATCTTGCATGGTACTGACACCATGGCATACACGGCGTCTGCGCTTTCTTTCATGCTGGAGAATTTGGATAAGCCCGTTATCGTCACCGGGTCACAAATTCCTTTGGCAGAGCTTCGTTCAGATGGCCAAGCCAACTTGTTGAACTCTCTGCATATCGCGGCTAATTACCCGATTAACGAAGTCACGTTGTTCTTTAACAACCAATTGCTTCGTGGCAACCGCAGCACCAAATCGCATGCTGATGGTTTTAACGCTTTCACGTCGCCAAACCTGCCTTCCCTGCTTGAAGCTGGTATCAATATTCAACTTCACGGTGCGGAGATTGATAAAAAGCCAGAAGGTGCGTTTAAGGTTCATACCATCACAGAGCAACCTGTCGCCATCATCATGATGTACCCAGGTATCTCACCGGATGTCATCAGTAATGCGCTCAAGCAACCAGTGAATGCCATGATATTGCTAACGTTTGGTGTTGGTAATGCCCCACAAAACGTGGAACTGTTGGGTTTACTGAAAGAAGCCACTCAGCGCGGCGTCGTTGTCCTCAACCTCACGCAATGTCTTGCGGGTAAAGTGAATATGGGTGGCTATGCCACAGGCTGTGCGCTTGCAGAAGCGGGCGTACTAAGCGGTTATGACATGACCCCAGAAGCTGCATTGGCAAAGCTGCACTACTTGCTCAGTCAAGATCTGCCAATGGATACGATCCGAACCATGCTGCAACAAGATCTTCGTGGTGAATTGACGCACTAATTTCCTATTAGCTTGCACTCAAAGCCAGTCGTTTTCGGCTGGCTTTTTGCTTCTCATTTGCACACAGCTGACATCAAACATTACCCTTACATCAAACATAGGTGTATGAATAAATGTGCCTTACTGACCCAATTCTTTTCTCAACCCGCCTTTTATATGTATAATTAAATGCACACTAGAGATTCGAAATATTGTACAAGTTGCACCCTCAAAGAAAGTCTGCAATTAATTCCAGACACCCTTTCTTTACATCGTTATACATGCAGATTAAAGCAAAAAACCGCCAAAAAACGGGGACGTGAGACCCATTCCCATATTGCCCTATCCCCTCTTTATTAGCACTTTTCTTATACAGCATTACATACTTTAAGAAAATTTCTGGTCACACTTACATCAGACTATTTGCCATATTCCACTTAATTCAGAGCTCATCACTTGTCATAGAAATTCGTACATTTACATTTCTCCCTAGGTACAAGGCCAGATAGTCGTCGGTCTTCTCGGTACCTCTCTCACTCAACACAACATAAAGCGTCGACTGCAAGGCGAATAATCGCATCGCGATCTCATCGCGATGACGAACATAAACGGTGTTGGGATTTTCGATGAATGTCAGTTGCAGAGCTTCGGCTCAATCTATATACAGGGCAATGAAAAATGGCTTCTATTATTGGTACTAACCAAAACGATACGTTAAACGGCACTTCTACCGACGACACCATCTATGGGTTGGAGGGAGATGATATTCTCAACGGTGGTGATGGGAATGATCTCATTATCGGCGGCGAGTTAGCCAATGGGGCATCTCCGAGCGCACGCAACGCTGACGGCACTTACGATGTCAGTGAGGGTGATACGTTCAATATCAGTCTATCGAATTTCACCAACGATACTGAATTCAACAATTCTGTCGGCTATTTTCTCCTCGATAGTAATGGCAATGTGTTGAGCGCTGAAGTGCTTGCTGCCAATGCACAAACTGCAACCTCCACGACCATCTTCAGTGTTGACACAGAAGGTGCAACGTCACTCAGCCTTTTCCTTATCCCTGACGGCGCTTCTCAAGGCTATGTTGAAGGTGAGGTTACGCTTGATATATCAGGCCAAATCCCAATTGTTACCCAAGGTGCCATTGAATCTATCGTTTATGTTTCTCAGGAAAACGAAAACGGTGATGGTCAAGACCATGAACAGATTAACGGTGATACAAGTATCTGGGATGACCGTTGGAACTTGGGCTCAGGCGATTTCGTTGATACAACGTTTGACGTGTATGTGAATCAATTCCTGCCAAACCAGCCTGATGACGATGTCATCTCAGCGGAAGGCGGTGATGACAAGGTTTACGGTGGTCTTGGTGAAGACACCATCTCTGGTGGAGAAGGTAATGACCTGATCTTCGGTGGCCAAGGTAATGACGAACTGTATGGTGACGAAGGTCAAGATAACATTCGTGGCGGCCTAGGTGACGACACCATTTACGGTGGTGACGGCGATGACGTTCTCCACGGCAAAGAGGGTAACGACACCATTGAAGGTGGTGCTGGTAACGACCGCTTGTTCGGTAATGACGGTAGCAACGTATTACTCGGCGGTGAAGGTGATGACTTTATCTTTACGGGTAATGGACATGGTAACACGCTTGATGGCGGCGTTGGCGTTGACCAGTATGTCGGTGGTATCGGTACCGATACGCTGATCTTTGATGTGAATGACTTTGACGGTAGCACCTTCGTGAACGGTGCTGGTCGTGAAGTAAACGTGAAGCTTTATGACGCGTCTAGCAGCTTCGATACACTCAAAGTAGATGGTGATGTTCATGCTGACTTTACGGGTGCAGAGTATCAATCTGATGCAAGCATAACGGGTAACGTCATTTCGGGCGTCGAAGCGGTTGTCGGCGATGCAGGTGACCAAACTATCACGGTGAACGAGTTTGCCATTTTTGCGCAATCGGATGATATCGACCTGAGCAACTGGGACGGTTTCGTCGCTTACCTTGGTGAAGGTGATGACACCCTGAACCTCGTTGGTGCAGATTGGAGCTACGATGCAGCAGTCGTGTCTAATGCCGATATCTCGCCAGAGATGATTCAACAAATGGGTCTCACTGCAGCAGAAGTTGCCGACCTTCAAGCCTACGTTTTCACTTTCGACTTCAACAGCAATTCACAGATTACTGTATGGACGGACGCTGAACACGTGACGCAATCCGGTATTGATATCGTTTAATTGACGACGATCTTATTGTGATAAAAAGCATGTAACAACAAACGGCCCATCCGAGCCGTTTATTTCATCTTTAAGAATGAAAAAAGTACCGATCAATCGTCAGTTGCTTTCACCTGAACAATGGTTTCTTGCGCAGGCGAAAAATCACGCTTTAATTCACTCTTTGACTTGAGTTTGATGTCCCCACCAGCAGCCACAGACATGTGCTGAGGGTCCGTGTTATTGCGCGATTGGTACAACATGACCACTTGCATCGCGTTGTCACGCTGCTCTTGAGTCAGCGGTGTTCCTTCAGGCCACTTTCCCGTCGCAACGGCGTAATTTAATCGTTCAAATGCTTCAGGTGTGATGCTTTCTAGTAATTGTTCGATATCCATGTTTGTTTTGCACCTTCCCTCGGTTCTACATCTCGCATTAATCAACGCGTATGGCCAGTATTTGGTTTACTTTACATACAATATTTCACGATTGCGTCTTGTTTGAAACCCATTCTAATTTGGATGGAGATCTCATATTTTGATCATGCTTTAGGTAAAAAACAGCATATCACCAGACCCTAATAGTACTGATTTTCTTATTAATAGACAGCCATAGACTTGTGACATTCGTCCACTTTTGCCACCGTATCCCAACTATCGAGGGTAGTAGAGAAACTCATTTCACTAAAACTTGTTTTATCTGGCTAATAAGAAGAACTGACTTGTCATGAGCAAGTAACGTTCTTTCGTCACATATAAATATAATTAACGACTTCAGGTTTTACCCCCGACACTTTGCACAACATCAATGCGCAATTCGAATGGTTCTGCTGCGCACTATTTATTGTTTAAACCGCCCACTAAAAGGTAAAACCCATGGCTACGATCACAGGCGATAGCGCCGCAAATATGCTCGAAGGCACAACAGAAGACGACCTCATCTATGGCCTAGAGGGAAATGACACCCTTAGAGCCTATGAAGGCGACGACGTTGTTTATGGCGACTCATCGAGCAGTCAGGTTTCCCAGCTCGTGCAAAATGCTGATGGTAGCTACAGTATCTCTAGTGAGACTTTCCTGTCAGTGCATTTGTCACAATTCGCTTTCCCTTCTGGTGACGATAGAAGCGTGGGTTACGCCATTTTGGATAGCAGCGGCAATGTACTGAGCAAAAAAATCCTTATCGAATCAACAGACGCTGCACAAAACACCAGTGCCATTGATATCAATGTCACCGATGGCACCACGCTCGTGTTTTACTCACTCCCTGTTGCAGATAGACCGGGATTCGAATGGCGTCCACTCGATCTCAACGACGTGGACACCAATCTCCCCTCTTCTTCTCTCACTATCGAAGTAGAGCAAATCACGGGAGATCCCACCATTGGCGGAAATGATTCCCTTTATGGTTATGACGGTGATGACCGCCTTTACGGCGAAGGTGGCGATGATTCTCTACTAGGTGGAGACGGCAATGACGTGCTTTCAGGTGGCGAAGGTGACGACAGAATGTGGGGTGAGGACGGTGATGACCTCATTCATGGTGGAATCGGCGATGACCGATTATTTGGCCAAAACGGTGCCGACACATTAGAAGGCGGCGAAGGTGATGATGAACTGCGCGGCGGGCGCGGCAACGATAGCCTGGATGGCGGCGACGGTGCTGACTTGATCTTCGGCCAAGACGGCGATGACACCATCATTGCTGGCGCAGGCGATGATGAAATCTGGGCGGACGGGGGTAACGATAAAGTTCATGGCACCGCTGGCAGCAACTATATCGATACCGGCGATGGCGATGACCTCGTCTTTGGCGGTCGTGATGACGATGAAATTTACGGCGGCGATGGAAACGACGACTTACGTGGTGGTTCAAGCGACGATGAAATCTACGGCGAAGATGGCGATGACATCTTGCGAGGTCAACGTGGTGATGACCACTTAGATGGCGGAGACGGCGACGACGAAGTCTACGGTATTCTTGGTAGCAATACGCTATTGGGTGGTGAAGGTAATGACTACCTATTCTCAGGCTGGATGAGCGATAACAACTACTTGGATGGGCAAGAAGGCCAAGACATTCTCGTCGGCAGTTTTAACTCAGACACTTTGCTGTTCGATCAAGATGATTTCCACTTACAGATCAAAACCTTAGGAAGCGGTAAGCAGATAAACAAAAATATCTACGATGCCTCAACCGGGTTCGATACCTTACTGGTGGAAGGCGAGCATCATGCCGACTTTACAGGCGCTTCCTACCAAACCACGCCCGGTGTTACAGGTAACGTTATTGCAGGTATAGAAGCAGTAGTAGGCGACAGTAGCAACCAGACCATCACCATCAATGTTCACGAAATTGATGAGCAATCTGATGATACGAACAATGGCGACTGGCAGGGTTTTGTTGCTTGGTTGGGGAGTGGCGACGACACGTTGAACCTCACAGGTGTGAATTGGACATACAATGCTACTGCGACTTCAAACGCAGACATCACACCAGCCATGATCGAACAAATCGGGCTCACCAACGCGCAAGTCAGCGATCTTCAAGCTTATGTGTTTGACGACCAGTTCAGTGACGATCAAATCACGATTTGGACCGACGCAGAGAACATTACTTACCTCGGCACGGATATCGTATAACGGTCTATAAATTCAGATAAAATCCATAAGCAAGAGAAAGGTCAGCGTAATGCTGGCCTTTTTTTCTCTTTGCGTGGTCACGCAAAAGGCCAAAATTGGAGATAAACTAAGAAGAAGTGTTTATGTTATAAGTCTTATGTCCCGATTTAAAAACAGAAGAGCATTTCACGGAATGAAGATAGGTCGAGCCAAATTCAGCACCAAACTCGCTGTTACCGTATTCGGTACGTTACTGGTCACGGGCTGCTTTGAAAGCAACCGCAGTACCGCTCAACTTTGTGAAAACAACCCTTCGATTTGCGCCAAGCTCAATGTGCAAGACGGTCAGTGTCGTCATGAGCGCACCGACCTCATCTGGAAGCGTTTTAACGTCACCAAAAAGCCTTCCGATCTCAATAAATTCGACGAACTCATGCTCACCAAGAAATATGCTCGGTGTATGGAGCTCGTCGCACAGATCGAAACCACCACGCTGAAAGCGAAAAAAACACTCCGTACCGAAGCGCTGTTTCATGCCTTCGATTCCATTGAGCGTCTAGAAACGGAATTGAAAAGCTCATATCAACCCTCGATCATCTATTACCGTTGGACGCAGGGTGACAATGAAGCGTTAGAGCAGTTTTTGAAGCTAGAAGAAACCGAGTACCTCGACACGCCTGAGCTACAACTCGGCCTTGCCACGTACTACGTCGATAAAGACAAATCTCATACCATTGAATTACTGCACAAGTCCCTGTCGCTTTATGACGGAAAAGCGGGAAAGACGCGTGATAAGACGGTTCCCGAAGCAATCAAATCTTTGGCAACGGCAAACCATTCACTCGGCAAACTAGACATTGCTTACCTGTGGGCTCTCGTTGGCTCTGATATGGATCTTCCCGTTGCGAAACAAGCACAATTGAAATTGCTCTACCCAATGGAGGATGCACGTCGAGACAAAATTTCAGACATCGCAGGCGACATTGCTAGTGCCATTGAAGATGGTGATTTTAATGCAGGTTTATTAAGCACATTGGCCATCATTGATGACAATAAAGAATAGTGTTTGAGCGCAGCATGTCCCATTGATTATTAATTCAGCACGCAAATGTGAAATAGGCTTGAATTAAAGGCAACTGGCAGGACAGAACAAAAAAGCGAACGTAAGACGTTCGCTTTTTTTATCCCGAAAATCACCTGGCGTTATTCGTCCGAAGTCGATGTCGCTTCAAATTGCATGGAAACAGAATTCACACAATAGCGCTGACCCGTACTCGTTGGGCCATCATCAAATACATGCCCTAGGTGACTGTCACATTGCAGGCAACGAATTTCTGTTCTTACCATGCCATGGCTTTGGTCTGCCACATAGCGAACCGTGCCTTCAATCGCTGCATCGAAACTCGGCCAGCCGCACCCTGAATCAAATTTCGTGTTCGAATCAAATAATCGCTGATCGCAACAAACGCAATGGTAAGAGCCCGTTTGGTGGTTGTGGAGTAAGGTTCCGCTATATGCAGGCTCAGTGTGCCCCAAGCGACAAACCTTATAAGCCAACTCAGAAAGTGATCCTTTCCACTTATCATCGCCGCCTTTTGTCATCTTTACTCCCTGTGTTAAATACAGTTACCTGTGCCGAAGCATCAATCCATTGTCTATTTAAAACAGTTCTCGCGCAGACAATAAGCATTCACACGCATAGATGTGATCGAACGCATGCTCAAAACCGTCAGTGCACCCGGAGGTGAGCGCTAAATACCCCAGCATAAGCGTAAAATACCCGAAAGCAGCCCACACTATTACTTTGAGCTCTAACGATTTGTACACATTCCTCCATACCTAAGGTGACGAGTCAGCGCTCAATCAACTCTCATTTATACGCAAGGCCAAAGAACATCCATGAGTGGCACGAAAAAATACCCCCATCATTGATAACTTGGAACGCGTTCCAATTCTCATATTTCGCACTCAAGCGCCGCATTATTCTCACCATACTTTTCGATATACAGACTTGCGTACGCTTCATGCGCTTTATGCACTTCAATGCATAATATTCAAAAATCAGTCTTCACATCGTTCACCCTAATAAATTCAACTTTTCCAACAGGAAACTTAAAATTTGTTTGGGTGGTGTAAAAATAATCCGTACTAAATTTTGACTTTACGCAATTTAGATCGGTTTTTCGCTTGCATGGGGGATACCGATTCTGTAATTTTACTACCAATTTCCTTTCACTAGATATTAAGTTGTGGAGCAACATAATGACTATCAAAGTAGGTATTAACGGTTTTGGCCGTATCGGCCGTTTCGTTTTCCGTGCATCTGTTGAGCGTAACGACATCGAAGTTGTAGCAATCAACGACCTGATCGACGTTGATTACATGGCGTACATGCTGAAGTACGACTCAACTCACGGCCGTTTCAACGGTACTGTTGAAGTT
>JBELME010000078.1:0-15887 GCA_042096095.1 Enterovibrio sp. | reverse complement strand
CGGAAGCACACCCTGTTGCCATGCAGCATATCCTCATCGCGAAAGAAAGGAGCGGTTGCAAAATTGTCGTCGCCGATCCGCGCCGCACCCGCACTGCCGCAAAAGGTGACCACTTTGTGCAATTGCGTCCGGGAACGGACATCGCCTTCATTTGGGGGCTGCTCTGGCATATTTTCGACAATCAGTGGGAAGACAAAGAATTCATTCGCCAGCGCGTGTTTGGTATGGATGAAATCCGCCAAGAAGTTGCGAAGTGGACGCCAGAAGAAGTCGAACGCGTGTCCGGTGTAGGGCGTGAAGACATGTACAAAGCCGCGAAAATCCTCTCTGAAAATCGTCCGGGCTGTGTAGTGTGGTGCATGGGCGGTACGCAACATACGACGGGTAACAACAACACCCGTGCATACTGCGTCCTTGAATTGGCGCTGGGTAACATGGGTAAATCTGGCGGCGGAGCGAACATCTTCCGTGGTCACGATAACGTGCAAGGCGCGACCGATTTAGGCGTACTCTCTCACACCCTTCCTGGGTATTACGGTCTCTCCGACGGCGCATGGAAGCACTGGTCACAAGTGTGGGATGTGGATTTTACTTGGATTCAAGATCGCTTCGACCCAACGGTATACAACGGGTCAAAACCCATTAATAGCAACGGCATTCCGGTTTCTCGATGGATTGACGGTGTGCTGGAAGACAAAGACAAGATCGCGCAGAAAGAGAATATTCGCGCCATGTTCTATTGGGGGCATGCGGTGAACTCTCAGACTCGCGGGCCTGAAATGCGTAAAGCCATGCAAAAGCTCGACATGATGGTGATTGTCGATCCGTATCCAACGGTTGCAGCTGTCATGAACGACCGTACTGATGGCGTTTACCTCCTGCCATCCACCACGCAGTTTGAGACCTTTGGCTCTGTCACTGCCTCTAACCGCTCGCTGCAATGGCGCGATCAGGTGATTGAACCGCTGTTCGATTCTAAACCTGACCACACCATCATGTATTTGCTCTCCAACAAGCTGGGTTTCTCCGATCAATTGTTCAAGCATATCGAGGTGAAAAACAATGAGCCTGTGATTGAAGACATCACTCGAGAGTTCAACAAAGGCATGTGGACGATCGGTTATACCGGCCAAAGCCCCGAACGCATTAAAACTCACCAACAGAATTGGCATACCTTCAATTTCACGACGCTTGAGGCTGAAGGGGGGCCGTCTAACGGGGAAACCTACGGCTTGCCTTGGCCTTGTTGGGGAACGCCGGAAATGAAGCACCCGGGAAGTCATATTCTTTATGACACATCCAAAGAAGTAGCCAGAGGTGGCGGTAACTCCGCGCCCGTTTTGGCGTGGAATATGAAGGCAAGAATTTACTGGCCGTTGATAGCTATTCGAAAGGCTGCGAGCTGGAAGATGGCTTCCCGGAGTTTACCGATAAAATGCTCAAGCAGCTTGGCTGGTGGGATGAACTCACGGCGGAAGAGAAAGCGGCTGCGGAAGGCAAAAATTGGAAAACCGATCTGTCAGGCGGCATTCAGCGTGTCGCCATTAAACATGGCTGCATTCCTTACGGCAATGCGAAAGCCAGAGCCATTGTATGGACCTTCCCTGATCGCGTGCCGCTTCACCGAGAGCCACTGTATACACCGCGTCGCGACTTGTTGCCAGAATACGCCACATGGAATGACAAAGCCGATATTTACCGTCTTCCTACCTTGTACAAGTCGATTCAAGACAACGATGTTTCGAAAGAGTACCCCATCATTCTGACATCCGGTCGCTTGGTGGAATATGAAGGGGGCGGCGAAGAAACCCGTTCAAATCCTTGGTTGGCAGTGCTTCAGCAAGAAATGTTTGTGGAAATCAATATTGTCGATGCGAACAACCTAGGCATTGTTGATGGCCAAGATGTCTGGGTCGAAGGTGCTGATAAAGGACGCGTTAAGGTGAAAGCGATGATCACACCGCGTGTTTATAAAGGCTTGGCGTTTATGCCATTCCACTTTGGTGGTGTGTACCAAGGGGAAATCCTACTGGACAAATACCCAGAAGGCGCTGATCCGTATGTCATTGGTGAATCTGCAAACACAGCAACAACCTATGGTTATGACCCGGTGACTGTGATGCAGGAAACCAAAGTCACCCTTTGTAAAATCATGTCAGCGTAATAGGGAGCATACACGATGGCCGATATGAAATTTATGTGTGATACCAAACGCTGCATTGAGTGCAATGGGTGTGTCACCGCTTGTAGCAACGCAAATTCTGAAGTGGTCACTTGGGGGATTCAACGTCGCCGAGTTGTCACGTTAAATGACGGTGAGAAAGGCGAGAACTCGATCTCTGTTTCCTGTATGCACTGCGCAGATGCGCCGTGTATGGCGGTATGCCCAGCAGATTGTTTTTACCGTACTGAAGATGGCATTGTCCTCCACAACAAAGAAACCTGTATTGGTTGCGGATATTGTCTCTTTGCTTGCCCGTTTGGTGCTCCCCAATTCCCAAAAACCGCTGCTTTTGGCGAGCGAGGGAAAATGGACAAATGTACTTTCTGTGCGGGTGGCCCTGAGGAAGATGGCTCGGCTAAAGAGCGTGAGTTGTATGGCGCTAACCGCATTGCGGAAGGCAAGCTGCCGCTTTGTGCCGAAATGTGTTCAACCAAGGCATTGCTGGCTGGAGATGCTGAGAAGATATCGGCTGTTTTCCGTCAACGTGTGGTTGAACGCGGCGCGAAAGGTGCAGGTTGGACGAACGGTAACGATTTAGCCTACGACGCATCAAAAAGCTAATGAGCATGGAAAGTTGCTGGGATAACTCAGCAGCATGAGGAGGAGATATGTTAAGAACCTTGCTCGCCATGCTGATGGTGATCGTCACCTTTTCTGTGCCTACGGCGGTGGCGGAAACGGCAGAAAAAGCGGATCCGAAAAAAGAAATGGTGCAATTGGCAGGGCCAGAGTTTTGGCGAGAAACCCGTTCGGGTGATAAGGGGCTTACGGTTGCGAATGGTTCTGAAGCTGGGCAACTCATCAATGTTGATGGGCAGCGTTGGCGCGAAGTGCGTAACCAATGGATTAGCCCAATAGGCCTGATTTTCATGGGAGTATCTGCGAGCAGCTTGTTACTGTTTTACCTGTGGGCTGGGCGTATCGAACTGGCAAACAAACGCTCTGGAAAGAAGGTGAAGCGATGGACGCCATTTGAACGTGCGATGCATTGGTTTACCGCAGGAAATTTCCTGATTTTAGGCTTTTCTGGGATTGTCCCGTTGTATGGTCGTCATTTCATTAAACCTATTGCCCCAGATGCGATTTGGGGAAGCATCATCTACGCCGCGAAATTGTCGCACAACTACCTAGGACCGTTGTTTGTCCTTGGCTTACTTTGCATGTTGGTGAAGTGGTTTAAGAACAACATGATTAACAAGGTCGACATTGAGTGGTTCAAACAGGGCGGGGGTATTTTGCCGAATGGAAAACATCCAGATGCTGGCTTCTGCAACGGCGGTGAAAAGATCTGGTTCTGGTTGCTCGCCTCCGTTGGCGTGGTGGTTTGTGTGACTGGGCTGGTCATGGATTTTCCGATTTTCGGTCAGACTCGAGCCGACATGCAAATCGCGAATATCATCCATGGCGTTGCATCTTTAGGTTTACTAGCAGCCGCATTTGGTCATATTTATATTGGTACAGTGGGGACGGAAGGTGCACTTGAAGGCATGGCAACGGGCTATGTCGACGAAACTTGGGCAAAACAACACCACAAGCTTTGGCTGGAAGAAGTCCAGAATTCGTCGGAATCAACGGTGAAGCCATCGACAACCGATGAACAAAAGGCTTAAAGAGTATTAACCGCGTTTTCATTGCCAACGTTTAGATTACTCGGAGAAAGCATGTATGTAGGAAAGGCTTGTTTCGATGAGCCTTTTTTCTGAGTGACGAAGGCATTCCCCGTCTTTGGTTACGACTTGCGCAAACGATTGCCTTTCTCTTTCCTTTATCCATTTATTCGATATGATGCGCGTCTCTCAACGGCTTGGAGTTTTCATAAATGCGTATATTTCCTCTTGTGTGTTCTTTCTTCTTTTGCCTCATGTCTTTCAATGCATTCGCGGCTAATCCCATTGCCATCATGGGTGCAATGGACGCAGAAATAGAAAAGTTACTGCCTGAAATTCAACACCGTAAGACGCACACTGTGTCTGCCAATACATATTACACTGGCGAGATTGCAGGAAAACCAGTGGTGGTCACCCGCTCGGGTGTGGGCAAAGTGAATGCTGCCATTACAACGTACGTACTGATTAATCACTTTGACGCTGATCGAATCATTTTTACCGGCATTGCGGGTGCAGCCAGCCCTGAGCTCAATGTGGCGGACGTGGTGGTCTCTTCTGCGTTAGTGCAGCACGACGTTGACCTTACTGTATTTGGTGCGCCGAAAGGCCAGCTAAGCGGCTACGATGACCGATTCTTTTATGCCGACGAAACGCTTCAGGAGTTTGCACTAGACGCGGCGAAAGCGTCTATCGGTGAGAAGCGCGTGCATCTCGGCGTGATTGCAACAGGTGATCAATTCATTGCCGACAAAGGGGCCGTGAAAATGCTGCGCGAAGAATTCGATGCCATGGCGGTAGAAATGGAAGGTGCCGCCGTCGCGCAAGTCACAGACATGTTTGATATTCCGCTGGTGGTTATCCGCACCATCTCTGACAAGGCTGATGGCTCAGCACACATGGTGTATGCAGAGGCGAAGCAAGTAACGGCGGACAACTCAGTGGCGATTACGCTGAACATGATGAGTAAACTATAAGCACAAAAAAGCGCGGGGGTCGCCCGCGCTGATTTCTCTGATTAAATGAAGCGTTCACCTATACTCAAACAGCCTGAATCCTGCATCTTCAGGTTGTTTGGTGATAATCAATCAAATCCCAGTTAAGCGCAGTACCGAACGGAATGTCCGCTTTAGCTGTTTTGCCAATAACATCATCATAGTATTTCGGCGCTAAGCCAAAGCCCGGTCTGACGCTGCGCACGTTATCCGCGGTGAAGGTGTCGCCTGCTTTCATTGACTCGCTGACATACAGCGAACGTCGAAACTGTTTGTTGCCTTTCTCTGCTTCCTTGAGCTGATAGCCTGCATGCCCCAGAGCTTGCCATGCGGTTTCAGTATCGCGGCAAAGGCTCGCCAATTCATCCGGTTCTAAAGAGAACGTGGAATCAGGACCCGGGTCGTTTCGGCTCAAGGTGACGTGCTTTTCGATCACGGAAGCACCAAGGGCAACGGCAGCGACAGAAACCGTCGTACCTAACGTATGATCGGAAAGTCCACCGATAGTCCCAAAGCGGTCTGACAAATCAGGGATAGTGCGTAAATGACTTTGCGATGCAGGCGCAGGGTAGGCGCTGATGCAATGCAATAATACCAACTCTTTGCACCCATTCTCTTTTGCTGTCGTGACGGCTTCAGCAATTTCCTCATCGTTTGCCATGCCTGTTGAAATGATCATTGGCTTGCCTGTTTGCGCCACATACCGGATCAGCGGCAAATCGATGGCTTCGAACGAGGCAATTTTATAGGCAGGTGCGTTAAGATCTTCGAGCAGATCAACAGCAGTGAAATCGAACGGGGAGGAAAACAGCGTAATGCCCAGTTCACGCGCTTTATCAAACAGCGGTTTGTGCCAATCGAATGGGGTATGCGCTTCTTGGTACAAATCATAAAGTGAGCGTCCATCCCAGAGCCCGCCGTGAATTTGAAACTCTTCAGTGTCACAATTCAAGGTGATGGTATCTGCGGTGTAAGACTGCATTTTCACGGCATCCGCCCCCGCGTGTTTTGCCATGGCGAGGGTTTCAAATGCGCGCTCCAGCGAGCCATTATGGTTCGCAGACATTTCAGCAATGATGTAAGGCTTATGGTCTGGGCCAATCTTGCGCCCATCAATCGTAATGAATTGGGTCATAGTGTCTTGCTCTGCTGCGAGTTAGATTGGCGTTGTTCTTTGATGCTTGGCTCACGTGAATGCCAAGCGTCGATGGTTAATGCAAAATCGACGTAGGGAATGGCGTTCTCATCTCCGTCGTACGCAATGGCTTCGCCAATTTCGGTAAAGCCGAGCTTGTTGTGCAAGTGCAGTACTTTCGGATTGGTGGCTAACACGCGGCTATCAACTTGCTTCAAACCCAAGGTGTCAAAGGCATGATTCAATGCGGCATTTAGCATGAAAAGCCCTACGCCAGCAGGCGCATTGGGGGCTTTATAGAAACCCCATTCAGCGCGTCCGATTTCTCGGCTTATGCCTGTGAACGACACCATGCCGATATCTTTATCTTCAATGTTCACCACGTAAAAACGTTTCGTATCATCACGCTGCACGCGTTCAAACCATGCGGCGTGCTCATCGGGCTTGATCTCGTGAGTGGTGAACATCTTCTCGCGGGTTTCAGGGGCGTTTCGCCATTGACGAACAACATCGAGATCGTCGTGAGTCATGGTTCTTAGCAACGCGGTTGCTGATAAATCTAACTTAATCACGAGGCAGCCTCCATGGCATCAACAACGCGGTTCGCCCCTTTGCCGTCAATGTCTGATTCGGGCAATCGCCAAGGCAAGTTTTCCCAATGTTCCGCAAGCCATGCAAGCTCATTGGTGTAGTAAGCTGGCGTGGTTGCGTCGCTGACACCGAGGTAACGATAAAGCCCGGACTTCGCAAGGTGTTCTGCCATTTCGCGCTGGTTCTCTGCCACGGAAACCAATGTACTTGGTAAGCGTAAGCAGGTGCGTTCGATAGCACTGACCCCGGCTCCACCAAACGCATAGCGAGAATGCGCCAGTTCGGTTTCAAAGTCGGGCAGGCTCTTTACCAAGGTGACAAAGGCGGGTAACGGCTTCTCTAGCAACTCTGCTTCCCTTGGGTTCGACATGCCGTAAACCAGCACCACTCGAAAGGGTAAGCTGGGTATCTGTTGGCAAGCTGAAAGAAGTTTCAAACACTCGCCAGTGGGATCTGTGCCGCTGAAAAACGCAATGACTTGGTTTTTGATGTCTTCTTTACGTGTTTCTCTGAGTGAGGCAAAGCTATCGCGCAGTAGCGCGAATTTGGGGCCAAGCAGTTGCTGACTCGATGCAGGCACCAAAGAGTGATAGCGATTTTTAAAATCAGGCCAAGGGTTGTGGTCAAATAAAATCTCGCAGTTATGTTGACGATTGGCGAGATCATCAATGGCGAAGATGTTTGCGCCTTGGCGTTTCATCAACGATTGCCATTGGGTATCCAGCGCATAGTGATCGAATACCACCCAATCAAAAGGCGTGTCTTTTAGAGCGTCAAGGCATTGCTTCGCGTCTTCCTCTTGGCTTACCCCTAACCAATGCTGGTAATCATTACGGTCAGGGCTAACGATGTCTTCTATCGTGGGCAAGGCAATCACTGTCATGCTTTGCTGACGACAATAATCAATCAGGTTACCCGTTAACTCGCGACTCAGTAGGGTGACGGTGTGGTGGCGCTCAAGGAGCTTTTTTGCCAGTACCAAGCAGCGCATCACATGGCCTGTACCAATTTGGTTTGAGGCATCAACACGGATAACGACGTTCACAGCTCGCCTCGTTGCGAGAGCATTTCATAAAGCATTTCGGCGCGTACCCAATCGTCGGGTTCGTCGATGTCTTGAACGCGAAAGTGCGGGATCTGAACCGATTTTGAGTGCGGAGCAAAAATGGGTAACCCAGAGACAAAGGCGCTTGGCTTGCCCCAATAGAACATGCCCGCATCATGAAAAGCAGGTTCTAAATCTTGTGAACGCGTGGAGAAATGCTCCGGCCAGAACATTTCCACATTGCCTTCATTGTTCATGCGAATACTGCGTTGGATCGGGAAAGAAAAACGCGTGCTAGCAAAGGTATATTGGGTGTCGTTTTCTGCCAGTAAGGCTAGTCCTTCTTCAAGATCTGACGGGCGAGTAAATGGCACGGTCGCGTAAAGACAACACACTGCACTGAGGGCGCGTTCGTCATTGTCTTCAAGCCACTCAATCGCATGTTTAATGACATCCAGTGTCGTGGCATGGTCGTTGGCGATATCGTCAGGGCGAACGAAGGGAACTTCTGCGCCGAATGCTAGCGCGACGCGGGCGATCTCATCGCTGTCTGTGGAGACGATGATGCGGTCGAATAATTCGGACTTTTTCGCCACATCAATGGCATAGGCGATAATAGGCTGACCGATGAAGGTCTTCAGGTTTTTACCCGGAATACGTTTGCTGCCACCGCGAGCAGGGATGATACAGACGTTCATATTGTCCTTTTAACTGACATTCTGCGCCGACGAAATGGCGTCGGAAAGCGCTGAAACCACCTGATCTTGTTCTTCATCTGTCATGTCGAAGAACAAGGGCAAACTGAGTGCCGCATGGTAATACGCTTCTGCAGCGGGGAATTGCCCCCAATTGAATCCCAACGCTTGATAGTAGGGCTGGGTATGAACAGGAATATAGTGAACATGCACACCAATACCTTGTTCCCGCATCGCATCAAACACGCGACGACGGCAAGAAGGGTCCTCAAGCTGAATCACATACAAATGCCATGCCGAATTACAATCATTGAGCAATGTCGGTGTTGTGAGTGCTAGAGACGCCAGTTTCTCGTTATAGCGCTGGGCAAGCTGATTGCGTCGTTCAACAAATTCATCAAGGCGGGTGAGTTGAGAAACACCGAGTGCGGCTTGTAAATCCGTCATGCGGTAATTGAATCCGAGGGCGTGCTGCTCGTAGTACCAAGCGCCTTGGTTTGCGTCTTTTAACGCAGCGGGGTCGCGGGTGACCCCATGGCTGCGCAGGTTTTCCATGGCTTTCGCTAATTCAGCGTCGTTGGTCACCGCCATGCCGCCTTCTGCGGTAGTGACGATTTTTACGGGATGAAAACTGAATACTGTAATGTCGCTGTGCTGGCAGTTGCCGACATACTCACCTTGGTATGTGCCGCCAATGGCATGGGAGGCATCTTCAATGACACGAAAACCGTATTGTTTCGCTAAACGGCCAATGGCCGCCATGTCGCAGCTTTGTCCGCACATGTGCACGGCAACTAACACATCAGGAAGTTGGTTAGCGTGTTCAGCTGTAATCAGTTTCTCTTCGAGCTTTTTCGGGCACAAATTGTAAGTAGATGGGTCGATATCGACAAAATCGACCTCTGCGCCACAGTACAGGCCGCAGTTCGCAGACGCGACAAAGGTGTTCGGTGACGTCCACAAACGCTTGCCTGCGTTCAGCCCCAGTGCTAGGCAGGCCAAATGCAGACTGGAGGTGGCGCTGTTTGCAGCCACGCCAAATGCCGCCCCGACTTTGTTGGCAACGGCCTGTTCGAATTCACCGACCTTTGGGCCTTGGGTGATGAAGTCTGATGACAGCGCATCGACAACCGCATCAATGTCGGCTTGGCTGATGGTTTGTTTACCGTAAGGGATCATGATTGCTGCTCAAATTCCAGAATCTGTTCAACATTCAAAAATTCGGGGTTGCTGCCTGAATGGTATTCGAACCCTTCAGAAACAGGCGTGCCTGTTTCACCTAACGGATTGTGTGAATAGTCATAATCCGCCGAATAGAACTTAATCGTTGGGCGCATCACGTAATGATCGTCAAATTCTAGCGTGAGGTGGGAATCGTCGCTTGGGCACATGATTTCATGCATTTTCTCGCCCGGGCGAATCCCGACTTCTTTAATCGGTAAGCCGTTACCATAAGCGGTGGCTAAATCGATAAGACGAACGGATGGGATTTTCGGCACGAAGATTTCACCGCCTTGCATGCGAGAGAAATTCTTCAGGACGAAATCGACACCTTGCTGCAAGGTGATCCAGAAGCGTGTCATATCAGGATGTGTCACAGGCAGAGATTCAGCGCCTTCTGCGGCCAGCTTTTTGAAAAAGGGCACGACTGAACCGCGCGAGCCGACGACATTACCGTAACGAACAACCGCAAATTGCGTTTGGCTTTCACCACGCATGTTATTGGCCGCAACAAAGAGTTTGTCTGAACAAAGCTTTGTCGCGCCGTAGAGGTTATTTGGGCTAGCTGCTTTGTCTGTGGATAGCGCGATGACTTTGGCGACGTTATTCGCTATCGCGGCACGAATGATGTTCTCCGCGCCATGAACGTTGGTCTTAATACACTCCATGGGATTGTATTCAGCCGCAGGCACTTGTTTTAACGCCGCAGCATGAATCACGAAATCTACGCCATTCATGGCCTGCATCATTCTGTCGCTGTCTCTTACATCGCCAATAAAGTAGCGCATGCAAGGATCATTAAACTCTTGCTGCATTTCAAATTGCTTGAGTTCATCGCGAGAGAGAATGATAAGACGCTTAGGCTTGTAACGAGTAAGGATAGTGCGGGTATATTTCTTTCCAAAGGATCCGGTTCCACCGGTGATCAAAATCGACTTGCCGTTAAACATTTCAATCCTTAAGCATTAGTCTCAGTATTTAAAGTAATTTTAACTGATAGCGTCGGATTTCGTTGGAGAAAAATGCATACACCGTGATTGTCAGGGTAAAAAAAGGGCAACCTGCATTGGATTGCCCTGATATTCGAAGCGTTTGGTGCTTATTTGTGGCGCTCTTTTAGCTTGTTCGCCACGTCTTCTAGCGAGAAGCCTTGGTCTTGCAGAAGCACCATTAAGTGGTACATCAGGTCTGCGGATTCATTGATCAATTCCTCCTTATCGCCCGACGTCGCTGCAAGCGCGACTTCAACGCCTTCTTCGCCCACTTTCTGCGAAATACGCTTGGTACCCTTAGCATATAGCGACGCAGTGTAAGATGAAGAAGGATCGGATCCTCGACGGGATGCCAGCACCTGCTCCAATTGATGAAGGAACACCAATGAAGGTTTGTGTGCGTCGTCTTCTCCCCAGCAGGTCTCGGTGCCAAGGTGGCAGGTTGGGCCAATAGGATCGGCTTGCACGAGCAGGGTATCTTTGTCGCAATCGACGGTGATGTGCTTGAGGCGCAATACGTTTCCAGAGGTTTCGCCTTTGGTCCAAAGACGTTCCTTGGTGCGTGAGAAAAAGGTCACTTGTTCGGTATCAAGCGTTTTTGCCAGCGCGTCTTGATTCATGTAACCCATCATCAGAACCTGTCCGCTGTTCGCGTTTTGGACGATGGCAGGCACGAGTCCGTCAACCTTGTCCCAGTCAATGCTGTCAGCGAGCACTGCATTTCCTTGTGTCTGGCTCATAAGCGGATCTCCACGTCTTGTTGTTTTAAGTATTGTTTCAGTTCACCAATGTTGATGATCTGCTTGTGGAATACAGACGCTGCCAATGCACCGTCAACATTCGCTTTCTTGTAGGCATCGGCAAAGTGAACCATTTCACCTGCGCCGCCCGAAGCAATCAGCGGCACGTGGCACACTTCGCGAACCATGTTCAGCTGTTCAAGGTCGTAACCGTTGCGCACACCATCTTGGTTCATCATGTTCAGTACGATTTCACCAGCACCACGCTTTTGTACTTCCTGGACCCAATCACGGGTTTCCCATTGCGTTGCTTTGGTGCGCGCTTCGTCGCCAGTAAATTGATAAACCTGATATTTCCCCGTGTCTTTGTCGTAATAAGAGTCGACACCGACGACGATACATTGCACACCGAATTTCTCAGCAAGCTCAGTAATGAGTTCAGGGTTGGCCAGAGCAGGAGAGTTGATGGAGATTTTATCTGCACCAAACTCCAGGATGCGCTTGGCGTCTTCTGCGGTTTTAATGCCGCCAGCCACACAGAAAGGAATGTCGATGACTTCAGCCACACGCGCCACCCAGCTTTTGTCGACAACACGGCCATCGCTTGATGCGGTGATATCGTAAAACACCAGTTCGTCTGCGCCTTCAGCGGCATAACGCGCTGCAAGCGGTACGATGTCGCCTATGATTTCGTGGTTACGGAATTGAACACCTTTCACCACTTGGCCATCACGCACATCGAGACAGGGAATTATTCTTCTTGCCAGCATGCGAATGCCTCCTCTGCGGTGAACTTCTCGTCTAGTAGCGCACGGCCCACGATAACCCCAGCGACGCCAGACCCTTTCAGGGCTTCAATGTCTGCCAGTGAGCCAATGCCACCGGATGATTGGAATTGAACGCTTGGGTAAGCGGCGCAAAGGTCTTTGTAGAGCTCGACGTTTGAGCCTGCCAGTGTGCCGTCACGGGAAATGTCAGTGCATAGAACGTGCTTCAAACCAACCGTTAAGAAATCTTCAAGCAGCGCTTCGATGGTCACGCCTGAGTCTTCCTGCCAACCTGATACGGCAACAATGCGGTTGCCGTTGTCATCAATGTTGATGTCCAGTGCCAACACGATTTGTTCTGGGCCGTATTTCTCCATCCAACTCTTTACGATTTCCGGCTGCTTCACGGCGGTAGAGCCGATAACAACACGCTTTGCGCCTGCACGAAGCAGTTCAACGACATCGCTTTCTTTGCGCACGCCGCCACCGATTTGGATGTTTGCTGGCGTACTTTCAATCAAGCTGCTGATCATGGAGATTTGGCGCGCAGACGTATCTTTCGCACCGGTCAAATCAACAAGGTGAAGCCAATTAGCACCAGCTTTGTGGTACAGCGCGAACTGCTCGCTTGGGTTCACTTTGTATTCGGTAACTTGTCCGTAGTCACCTTGATAAAGACGAACCACTTGTCCGTCGATCAAATCTAACGCTGGAATAATCATCCCTAATTACATCTCCAAGAAGTTTTTGATTAACTGCGCACCGGCTTTGCTTGAACGCTCAGGGTGGAACTGCACACCATAGTAGTTACCGCTTTGAACCGCGGCGCTGAATGCATGACCGTAATCGCAACGGCCAATGGTGTAGTCACCTTCTGGCATGGCGTAACTGTGTACAAAGTAGAAATAGCTGTTTTCTGGAATGTCTTTAAACAGTGGATGGTTATCCACGGGTGTCACTGTGTTCCAGCCCATGTGAGGCAAAGGCAAATCGCCTGTCTCCATCAAGGAGGTACTTGCAGGGACATGGCCTAAGCAGCTCACGTCAGTTTTACCTTCTTGAGATGAATTCCCCAGAAGTTGCATGCCAAGGCAAATGCCAAGCAGAGGTTGTTTTACCTGCTGAACGAGCGCAATCAAGTCGCGCTCTTCTAGGTTTTTCATTGCCTCTGTTGCTGTGCCTACACCTGGCAAAAACAGCTTGTCCGCATCCAAAACAACCGCAGGGTCGCGACTGATCGTCACGTCATAACCCAAACGCTCAATGGCAAATCGCACTGAGCTGACGTTGGCGCATCCGGTATCGATAATGACAATCTTGCTCATTTCTCTCTCCTTAGAGGACGCCTTTGCTGCTTGGCAGTTCATTACCATCAACACGAATAGCCTGACGCAGAGTGCGGCCGTAGGCTTTGAACAAGCTTTCCACTATGTGGTGCGTGTTTTCGCCATCTGAAGACAGGTGCAGCGTACATGCCATGGAATCCGTCAATGAACGGAAGAAGTGCTCGACCATTTCTGTTGAAAGGTCGCCGACTTTCTCTTGTGAGAAACTGGCTTCAAATTTCAGGTAAGGGCGACCTGACAAATCCAACGCACATTGTGCAAGGCATTCGTCCATTGGCAGGCTGAAACCGAAACGGCCAATACCGCGTTTGTTACCGAGCGCTTCTTTCAGCGCTTGGCCCAACGCTAATGCGGTGTCTTCAACCGTGTGGTGATCATCGATGTGTAGGTCGCCTTCAACCGCCACTTCCATACGGAACCCGCCGTGGGTCGCGATTTGGTCCAACATGTGATCGAAGAAACCCAAACCGGTGCTGATGCTATTGCCACCGGTTTCATCCAAGTTGACCGTGATGTTAATGTCGGTTTCTTTGGTGGTACGGGTGACCGATGCGACACGTGGATTGGTGGTCAAATCTTTCAGGATTTGTTTCCAACCCAAGGTTTCAGGGTTGTACTGAATGCCACGGATTGCCATGTTCTCTGCGAGTTGGATATCGGTTTGACGATCGCCAATCACTGCAGAGGTTTTGAAATCAACACGGCCTTGTTGCAAGTACTCTTTCACCAAACCCAGTTTAGGTTTGCGACAGCTACAGTCTTCGTGGTCGAAGTGGGGGCAAATCAGAACATCAGCAAACTTCACGCCTTGAGATTCGAAAATCTCCATCATCATATTATGTGGCGCATCGAAATCCGCTTGTGGGTAACTGTCAGTGCCTAAACCATCTTGGTTGGTCACCATTACTAGCTTGTAACCCGCGTCTTGCAGTGCGAGAAGTGCGGGGATCACGAAAGGTTCGAACTTGAGCTTGTCGAGGCGGTCGACTTGAAAGTCTACTGGCGGCTCAACAATCAAGGTGCCATCGCGGTCAATAAAGAGAATTTTTTCTTTCACATTGCTTTCCTTAACAATACGTCCTTCGCTTCCTGCTCTACGCCAGTTGTTGGCGAATAAAGGTCAGGGTTTTTTCGCACTCTTCTCGGTTACCGACGCTAATGCGAATGCAGCCTTCTATTGGTGAGCGTCTTAGGATGATGCCGTTATCCCATAGGGTTGAGAACAAAAGGTCAGCATCGTCGAATTTAACCAGTAGGTAGTTGCCGTAGCCGTCAAACACTTGAACACCTGGCAGCATGGAGAGCCCTGCTTGTAGGTATGCGCGGTTGGCGTTGAGATCAAGTACCTGATATTTCATGCGAGCAAGGCCCACTTCTGATAGCGCTTGACAAGCGATCTCGGTAACAGGCACTGGTACAGGGTAGGGGGCAATCACCTTTAACATCAGTTGGATGACTTGCGTGTTCGCCAGTGTGAAACCACAGCGAAGACCTGCAAGCGCAAACGCCTTCGACATGGTGCGTAAAATGGCGAGGTTCGGGTAGCGCACCAGAAGATCGACCGTTGATGCTTCCGGACAAAAATCGATATAGGCTTCATCGACAACCACCAGCGCTTTACCTGCCGTCATTTCGAGCAGTGCTTCAATGTCATTGCGGTTCAGAAGGTTACCCGTTGGGTTGTTAGGGCTACAAACGAACACTAACTTAACGCCATCAATCTGCTTTTCGATCTCTGGCATGTTGAGCTGCCAGTCTTCTGTGAGCGGCACGGTTTTACGCGAAACGCCAAAGGTTTCCGCACTGATGGCATACATGCCGTACGTTGGCGGGCAGAACAGAATCGAATCTTCGCCAGCTTCACAGAAAGTGCGGATCAACAGCTCGATGCTTTCGTCTGCGCCGCGTGAGGTCAGCACTTGGTCTGGTCGCACGCCTGCATAGTCTGCGTAAGCGCGAATCAAAGGGTCAGGCTGACATTCGCTGTAGCGGTTTAGGCTATTGCCGCTGACCACATATTCGTTGTTAAACGGTGATTCGTTGGCGTTTAGCCAAACATCACCTTGCCCGCCCAAACGGCGAGCAGACAGGTAAGGGGTCAACGCTTGAACGTCCTTACGGGCTAACTTCTCAATATCCATAACAACCCCTAAATTAAGCTTTGTTGAGTTTTTCAACGCGAAGCGTGACGGCATTTCTGTGTGCGTCTAGCCCTTCTGCGTTAGCCATGGCAACCACGGTGGGTGCCAATGCTTGAAGGCCATCGGCTGACAACTCTTGTACGGTCATACGTTTGCTGAAATCCGCAAGTCCAAGACTTGAATAGGTACGCGTAAAACCATAGGTTGGCAGCACGTGGTTGGTGCCAGAGGCATAATCACCAACGGACTCTGGTGACCAAGCGCCGAGGAAAATCGAGCCTGCATTATCAAGCAGCGGCAGCGATTCACGTGGGTTCTTGGTTTGCACGATCAAGTGCTCAGGGCCGTAATTGTTTGAGATCGCAATACATTGCGGCAAGCTGTCAGCAAT
>JBELME010000077.1:0-15952 GCA_042096095.1 Enterovibrio sp. | reverse complement strand
GAGTCAGAAATATAATCTTTGATCTGGAACGGCAATGCGGAACGTTTGTCTTCCTCAGACAAACCCGGATTATCAATCAGCAAAGATTGGTATAAACCGTGACCAAGCACGAGATGCACGTAAGAATGATTGACGCTCTGCTGCTGCAACAAATGTGCAACAACACGCACTGCATTCGTTCCGGCAACAGGCAGATTCGTCACATGCTTATTACCGTGCAACACGTAGCTTATAACCACCTGATTTACAGATACAATTATGCTAACAACTTGGCGCTGCCTTCGGGTGGGAATTTTTGCGATCAAAGAAGAGAGTGCCATCTACGTCTACAACAGGCTCAAGGTTGTTAAAAACATGTTTGAAGTACATCATATTCTATCAAAATTTCCGCCAAAAAATAAGTTTTTCTCTGACGATTAAATGACGCAGGCGTATAAAAAATAGACACCGCTCGCGTGTATTATTGTTTACGCCAACGCTGCCTCTTACGCGTGGCGGGACTACCAGAAAGCTCCGCACCTAACCATCGACCTTGGCCGCCTTGTACGCCGAGTTGCATCAAGGTTTTCCATTCATGCTCAGATTCCACTCCAACCGCTAACACTTGTGTCGGCGTTGGCTCACAAGCCCCCAACATACTGCGCACATAAAGTTGATTCTCAGGACGCAACTGTATGTCACGAACAAGGCTTCTGTGCAGCTTGATATATTTGGGTTGAATGTCTTTCACGTAGTGCGTACTGACCACCGAACGGCCTGCCTGATCGACCACTAAAGGACACCCTAAAGCCCGGATCATTCTGAGCGTTGGGCGAACCGCGTCAAAGTGGTTGACGAGGGGGCCTTCTGATATCTCAAACATCAATCGATTAAGCACACTGCGCGGGGTTTGCAGCAGTGTATCTCGCAGCCATTTTTGGAAAGGTCGCTTACGTAATGATTCGGCGCACACGTTAATCGCGAGGGTTTCTCTGCCATCGCCTTGGCGAAGTTGTTGGAGGGCTTTGGTCACCACGGCACGATCAAGTCGGCTGTTAAAACCGATCAAATCAATGCCATTCATGAAGCGAGATGCTTTGACCACTAAACCATTTTCATCTTTTATTCGCGCAAGAAGCTCGGTATGAAGGTCATTTTGCTGGGTGTCTTTCACGGCTTGGCGGTATAAATCTGGACCACCGTTTTCAAATACCCTTGTCAGCAGCGTACGCCAACGTACACTGCCGCGTGCATCTTCGGCCACCACATCTTTCTTAAAGGCATACCAGCCATTAGACGCTTGCAGAACGGCGCTGCGTTTTGCCATGTCCGCCTCTTCCATCAAACGCCCGCGACGCTCGCCGGTGGTAAAAAAGGTCATCCCCATGTGCGCCCAGTTTTCTTCCTCAAGCACTTCTGGAGGGCTTAGGCGCTCTAGGGCCTTCATGAGCTGATTGGCAAACAAGCGCGCCTCTTTGCCCGATTGATGAACCAGCAAGATGGCAAATTCTGTGTCGTAGTAACGCGCCAAAATGGCATCAGGAAAACGCTGCACAGCATTCGACAGCACATTACCCACTTCTTTGACCCATTCGTCTGCACCGGATTTCCCGAGATCTTGCACCAAGGCATCCCACTCACCAATGCGGATGATCATGACCGCACCATGCGCCCCTTTGTCTTGCAGCAGGGTCTGAAGGCGGTTATCGAACATCACGCGATTCGCAGCACCGGTGAGCTTGTCGAGGAAGGTGTTGGTGCGAATAAAGGTATCGAAGCGGCTACGTTCTTGTCTCGCATCACGAAGTTCTGCAATCATTTGATCTAACGCGATGCTGGCGGTAACTGGCCACTCTCGCTCGTCCCCCTTCTGCACTTCTTCCGCGCGACCCGCGAGGATCATTCTCCCCCTGTCTTCCAGCAACTCAGCGCCGTGTAATTGCATTTTCAGCCAACGAATACCCCAGGCTAACGACAGAACGATCACCAGAACAGCAAGAGAAAGGGAAAACATGGGCCCGATGGAGTACGCAAAATCTGCGTAAGGTGGCACGGCTTTTACCGTGACAAAGAAACCGGGGTTGTTCGGCAGTTCATAGCGGTTTTCGACCAGTTCAATAGGACGAACGGCAAGTTGGATTTGATCGTAGCGATACAAAAGCCCTGTGCGGCTGCTGATTTCAAGCTCCACCACATCGCTGGCTTTCAGCAGCTTAGGTAGCCACATGCCAATGTTTTCGGATTCGACAGGGCTACTGACCGCCTCATCGATTTGAACGACCACTTGTTTCAGGTAATGGGACAAGAAATCCGTTCCCAATTTACGGAAGCTGACGGCACCGCCAATAAAAAGCACAAACATCGCACAAACGACGATAAGCGTAACAAAAGCCACCAATCGGTTGGTGAGCTTCATCCCGGCAACTTTTCTCATGTAAAGTCCACTAGTTGGTATTGACCACTCTCTAAATCCTTTTAATGCAGTTTAGCGAGGCCAAGGTTGCATTTCGGCAAGTGTTTTAGAATATTGGTACGCGTTTACGGGCACGCGTTGTTCCACATGTGTATCTGGCTGACGCAGCGCGATCCTGTATGAATCTCAGACCTAATCAACAGTTTGGGTATATTATCGTTCTTCCCGAAATGAAAGTGAACGCAATCTCAATACTATTGGAATGAATCATTAAATGGATTGGATTACCTGCGCCAAAAGCTATGTCACCGTGGTTGAAATGGGGTCGCTCGCGCAAGCAGCAACAAAGCTTAACACCTCAAGCTCTGCGCTTTCTAAACGTCTCGCATGGCTTGAAAATCAACTCGGGGTTCAGTTGCTCAAACGCACCACACGAACCCTCACCATGACAGATGCTGGCCGCCTGTTTTACCAGCGCGGGAAACTCCTGATTGACGACTGGACCCAACTGGTGTCTGAGACCACCTCAACCTACGGTGAAGTCAGTGGCGTATTGCGTATTGCCGCCCCTCTCGCCACGGGAAGTCGCCTGCTGATCAACAACATTGGCGAGTTCCTAACGGCACACCCGAACATTCAAGTTGAGATGCACACCCTTGCACCAGGGCAATTGCCGGATCCCAATCTCGATGTGGTCATTACGCGCGAACTGGCTGACTTCAACTCCGCCAGTTTTATTGCCACCAAGTTGTTCGATTTCCAGCCGCGCTTTTTTGCCTCACCCAGCTACCTTGCGCAGCATTCGCCGATTCTCGAACCTGAACAGCTTCTTCAGCACAATTGCTTGCTCTACGGATCAACCAGCCACCCTCAGGAGCATGAATTTGAGCACGGCAGAAAACTGCGATTAACGGGTAACTTTGTGTCGCCAAACCCCGAAGCCTTAGTAAACGCTGCCGTCGCCGGGCTAGGAATTATTTTGGTCGGCGACGTCACCATTCGCAAAGAGCTGGATCAGGGGTTATTAGTTCCCGTCCTACCTGATCTCCGTCAGCCCAAAAGTGCGGCGTATGCGTATTACCCAAAGCTCGAGTACAACCATACCAAAACACGCTTGTTCATCGACTTCATGAAGCACAAAGTGGCGCAGTAACACCATAAGGTTTGTTATTTTCTGGTATTGGTTGGCGCGAGCAGCTGTGCCTCACCGATTCGATGCTGAAGAAGGTAATACCCGGCTAATGCAGGCGAGCCATCCGCAGGCACACCAAGTGTGTCGACATCCAGGGCGTAAACGGTGATTTTGTAATTATGAGGCGCCGAGTTTGGTGGTGGACACGCCCCACCAAAGCCCACAAAACCAAAATCATTGCGCTGCATTTGAGCCCCTTTGGGCACTTTTTTACCGTTTTCATTGCCAGCATCACTGGCTAATTGCGTTTGATTTGCAGGGATATTGATCATCACCCAATGCCACCAACCACTGCCTGTCGGCGCATCTGGGTCATACATGGTCACGGCAAAACTTTTCGTTCCTTTAGGCGCATCTCGCCACACTAATTCGGGAGAAACGTTGCCCCCTTCACACCCCCATTGATTAAATACCTGCTGGGTGTTTAACGACGCGCCTTCCGTCACTTGAGGGCTTGTTAACACCATAGATTCTGTGGTGAATGAAAGCATCATCAACGCACAGATTGAAACCGCTAACCTTGTCTTCATGCCTGTCTCTCCGTTATGCATTCGAAAGAGTATTGCTCATGTTCAATAAACAACTCGACTCATATTCAATACAGAAGAATATTGACGGTTTTAGTGAGGAGAAGTGGTGTGAAAGCGTTAGGAGAAAAATCATGAAGCCTGAAACAACAAACCCCGCCGAAGCAGGGTTTGTTTATGCATTCATGTCAATCATACCAAGATGATTGAAGGTGTTTTCATCACGGCGTGATTAGAACGGAATGTCATCATCAAAATCAGGCATGTCATTGTACTGAGGCGCCTGAGGTTGTTGTTGAGGTGCTTGCTGCTGCGGCTTCTGCTGGTAAGAAGGCTGCTGAGGCTGACCCCAGTTACCACCTTGTTGCTGCGGCTGTTGAGCTTGTTGGCCTTGACCTCCGCCCATGCCACCACCAGAACGGCTGTCTAGCATTTGCATTTCGTTCGCTACGATTTCAGTCGTGTAACGGTCTTGACCATCTTGACCCTGCCACTTACGTGTTTGCAGGCGGCCTTCCAAATACACTTTAGACCCTTTTTTCAGGTACTCACCCGCGATCTCAGCAAGACGACGATACATCACCACACGGTGCCACTCGGTCATCTCTTTGTTCTCGCCAGTGTTTTTGTCGCGCCACGTTTCTGAGGTCGCAACGGTCAGATTAGCAACTGCACCGCCATTTGGCAGATAGCGAACTTCAGGGTCATTGCCCAAGTTGCCAATCAAAATTACTTTGTTTACACCACGGCTGGCCATATTTTGCTCCCAAACCTTTTCATTACGGCATCGAAATGCGCCATTAGCGCTTAAACGGTGATAATAACAGATGCAGGAAAATTCTTCACAGCTTTGAATTGATTCTGTGGACTTGTTAAAAAGCCTAGATTAGTTTTCTGTTTGCACGAATGAAATCAAAAACATCGCGTGAAGAAACGACGACAAAACGCAAATTGTATTAGACTTACAAGGAGTTTGAGTGAAGCATCGCAGCGCGCTGTTCATCCAAGAGTTCAAGAAATGATACGAATTGGTTTCAGCATGTGCAGTTAGAATGCTGCGACTTAATATATTTTGCGAACCATGTTCCAGTTACACCACTGAGTGTCGGTGAGGGAAACCGCTTCGTACTTATTTAAAGCATTAGGGATACACATGCCAATCATTGAAACCACCTCAGACAAATACACTATCCTGCTTGTTTCTGAACCTAGCATGACAATCAATGCGTTGATTTCCTGCCTCGAGAAAGAAATAGAGAGCAGTGTGGCGCTGGTGGAAAAGCAAGGAATTGGCGACAAACTCGCAACGTCTTCAGGCCTTGTGCTTATCGATTTAAGCGCGTTTGAAGGTGATGCAGTGAACTATGTGAAACAGAGTCTTGCGCCATTTAGTGAGCAACATGTTTTTGCACTGTTTAATGCTCACGATTTGTCTGCCAAGGAACTTGCAAGCTGGCCGTTTATCAAAGGTGTCTTCAAAAAAGAAGATGACCTAGAACATTTGTGCCACGGCATCGAAAAAATGCTTTCTGGTGAATACTGGCTGCCCCGCCAAAAATTGGCTGAACTCATCCACTATTACCAACAGAACAATAATAATGCGATCGATTATTCAGAGATTTGCCTGACTAACCGAGAACAGCAGATATTGCGTAAATTGGTCACGGGCGCATCCAACAGCGAAATCGCAGACAGCTTGTTCGTGTCAGAACATACCGTGAAGTCTCACCTGTATAATATCTTCAAGAAAATCAACGTTAAGAACCGTGTTCAAGCGGTATTCTGGGCGAAGAACAACCTGTCAGTCATCGGCCTCGACTACCAAGGCTAAACGACCAAGGCTAACTTGTTATAAGGAAAGGCTTTTATAAGCGTTTCCTTATATTTCCGCAAAATCGATACACACCTGTATAGTTTATTGCACCATAGTCATAGGGCATGGTGTACGCTTTATCCTCACATCTATTCACCTCAGCACACCCTGCAACATAATTAAAAACATATGACGACCCAGTTGGCTTTCTTAGTAGCTCATTTAAGAAAGGGGCAGGACAATGGCTGACATAAATGGCACCGCTGTAGCGGAAACGCTTCATGGCACAAATGAATCTGACAATATCTTTAGCTTTGGAGGAGATGACGTAAAAGTAGGGTTCGGCGGAGACGATAATGTATTCGGCGGCAGAGGTAATGACGTGATGACAGGTGGTGCTGGCAACGACTTCGTGAGCGGCGGTATTGGCGACGATCTTGTTGGTGGCGGTAGCGGTGATGACATCCTTTTCGGAGGAGAAGGTAATGATGACGTACTTGGAGGCATAGGTAACGACTTATTATTTGCAGTGTCTGGCAACGATAGATTGTTTGGCGGAGACGGCGATGATTGGTTAGTAAGTGGCATCGACAATGATTTCCTTATTGGAGGTTCAGGTGCCGATACATTTCTTTTCGATAACATTCTTGGCACCAGTACCGGCAACGATCGCGTTGTCGATTTCGAAATAGGCATAGACACATTGTTTATTCGCGCAACAGGTGACACTGATTTCGCGTCACTCAGCATCTCTCAAGTGGGTAACAATACGTTAGTAAGCCTTGCGGACGGCTCGAGCTTCATCCTCAACAGCATTACATCCACTGATTTATCTGCGAGTGATTTCCATATCGTCTAAATAATTTTCATGACATCTCATCAGTAGGCAGCCCACAAGCCTTGCGCTGCCTACTTTACCATTCATTTTCCCTTCGTTTTTGGACGAATCTAAGGACGTTTTCATCGTCATTAACATCGAAATCTCACACCTGACGTCCTGATATTGCGACCTCCACT
Source organism: Enterovibrio sp. (assembly GCA_042096095.1). Lineage (GTDB taxonomy): Bacteria > Pseudomonadota > Gammaproteobacteria > Enterobacterales > Vibrionaceae > Enterovibrio. The sequence goes on along the minus strand of JBELME010000077.1, from coordinate 9,011 downwards.
CAAGATTGAGAGTCTTTTATCAAACTGCATGTTCAACAACCTAGACACGACACACTTGAAAACCAAGGCATACCTAATCACCTTGATTTACTTAGAGAAATAGCAAAAAAACAAGAAGTCACATGGTCGTGTCACATTCACGAACTTGCTGATTTGTACCAATAAATCCACGTCAAACCATGATGACATTTTCTCAATCCCACTCAAGATTGAGACAACATAAAAATGTCGACTGCGTCAAAGTATACCTGCTCAAAAATTGGCAGGCCTTCCCATGTTTTAAAGCTTGCCGAACATTCTAAAAAACCAAAAAACGTCAATGTTGGTATTCATTCAATTGCTTTAGGCAACTTTACAAAGGACACAGGGAAACATGGCTTTAATTAACGGTACAAGTGGCGTAGACACGCTAGGTGGTTCTCCAGACGCAGACACGATCAATGGCTTTGGTGGCGATGACCGCATCATTGGGTTTGGTGGTGATGACACTATCCTCGGCGGAAGCGGCGACGATTTCTTGATCGGCGGCGGCGGTAACGACGTGGTTCGTGGCGGTGAAGGTGACGATTATGTTGGCGGTGGAAGCGGTGATGACATCCTCTTCGGCGGCGAAGGTAATGACGATGTTCTCGGTGGCATCGGAAATGACACTTTGTACGCGAACTCAGGTCAAGACCGTTTGTTTGGTGGTTCTGGTGACGACACGCTTGTCAGTGGTACTGGCAACGACTTCCTGATCGGTGGTAGTGGCGCAGATACGTTCTTCTTTGACGACGTATTGGAGCAAGGCACTGGCAGCGACCGCGTGACAGATTTCGAAGTCGGCGTCGATCTGATCTTCATCCGTGCATCTGGCGACACTGATTTTGCCTCGCTTGATATGACGCAAGTAGGCAACAACACAGTGATTGATCTGGATAACGGTTCAAGCATCACACTTAACAATATTTCAGTTACAGATCTTACTGCTGACGACTTTCAGATTGTCTGACGGTAAGCGAACTATACTCAAGACAACCAGCGTGAATGCTGGTTGTCTTTTTTAGAATTCACTTTAACCCTCTGCACCAACTGAAGTTATCAGTTTGGAGTAAGGTATTTGCGCTAGGTTTGCCATGTCTTTGACTACAGAAAATCAATTAAAAACAACATTAGATCAATGTAAGAAAGCGCTCCTATTGGTTATTGCTTTTAGTTGCGTCATCAATTTACTTGTTCTTGCTGTACCCATTTACATGCTTCAAATCTACGATCGTGTTATTGGTTCACGTTCCATTGATACCCTCTTATTACTGACTGTCATCACGGTGTTTGCACTCCTCACGATGGCAGTATTAGAAAGCGTACGTACCCGTGTCATGGTGCGTATTGGAGCTTGGTTTGACCAAAGCCTGTCACCTGACATTCTCAGCGGCAGCATTGCCGCACAGCTTCGCCAAGGTATTTCAGCCTCGGTACAAAGCTTACGTGATGTCGCCGCAATCCGCGGCTTCATCGGCGGGAACTCCGTCATCCCAGCTCTGGATGCACCATGGACGCCAGTGTTTCTGACGTTCGTTTTCTTCTTGCACCCAATTCTTGGCCTTATCGCGACTATCGGTGCTGTCATTCTTTTCATCATTGCCTTCGTGAATGATGCCGTGACACGGAAAGCCCACAAGACAGCCAATGAATCGGCGATTCTCGCAATGCAGCAAGCGGAATCAGCAGCACGTAATGCCGATGCCATTGAAGCCATGGGCATCATGCCTAACTTCATCAAAAATTGGAGCAGCTTGAACAACAAAAGCATTGAAGGCCAAATCGTTGCGAACTCAAAAGGGGCGACCCTCACCGCCATATCCAAGTTCATTCGCATGCTTTTACAGATTGCCATGCTAGGTGTAGGCGCATGGTTGGTTATTGAAAATGAACTTACCGCTGGTGCCATGATTGCGAGCTCTATTTTGATGTCTCGCGCCCTCGCGCCGGTTGAGCAAGCCATTGGGGCTTGGGGAACGGCAATTTCAGCCCGACAAAGCTATCAGCGTCTAAAAGAACAGATCCCGATGTTCCCTGAGCGCGCAAAATCAATGCCGCTGCCTAAACCTAACGGGGCGGTATCTGTTGAGAAAGTGACATACTTTCACCCTGGGCAGTCGGAACCCGTGCTGCATGGCATTACATTCAAACTCGCTGCGGGTGAAGCACTTGGCGTGATTGGTCCATCAGGGACAGGAAAATCGACCCTTGCGCGACTGTTACTCGGCAACTTAACCGCGAACGCGGGCTGTGTACGCTTGGATAACATGGACGTCGCCAAGTGGGATCCGGACGATCTTGGTCCGCACTGTGGCTACCTACCTCAAGATGTCGAACTGTTCCCTGGCACCATTCGCCAGAACATCGCGCGCATGTCTGACGGCGATCCGGAGCTTGTCATCCAAGCCGCCAAACTTGCAGGGTGTCACGATCTCATTCTGCGTCAACGACAAGGCTATGACACCGTTGTTGGCGAGCGAGGTCTTGGGCTGTCGGGGGGAGAGCGTCAACGTATCGCACTTGCTCGCGCTTTGTATGGCGACCCTCGCCTTGTCATTCTTGATGAAGCAAATGCTAACCTTGATGGTGTCGGCGAAGTGGCGTTGCAACGCGCTATCACCTATCTCAAATCACGTAAAGCCACCGTTATTTTGGTTGGCCACCGACCAAGTATGATGCAATCAATGGATAAACTCATGGTGCTGCAAGACACTCAAATTCGCGCCTTTGGCGATCGTGACGACGTATTAAAACCTTTGCTTGAACAAAGCGCCGCTCTCACGTCAAAAGGAGGAAGTAAGTAATGGCAATTCCAGCAATTCGTCCACTTGCTATCACAGGCTTCGCCATTATCGCGTTGTTCTTCGGCACCTTTGGCGTGTGGGCAGTGTTTAGCAAACTCGATGGCGCATCCATTGCACCAGGCATTGTGACCGTTAATAGCCAGCGTAAAACCGTTCAACATTTGGAAGGCGGCATCATTAGCCGCCTTACCGTCGCAGAGGGTGATACTGTCGAGAAAGGGCAAACCCTCATCATCCTTGATGACACCCAAGCCCGTTCACAGCTTGAACTTCTGGTGAACAATAAACGTAATGCACAGGCCCGCGAAGCACGATTGATCGCTGAACGCGATAATCTAAAAGGCATCGTGTTCCCCCAACCTTTGCTAGATGATGAGGATGACCCTCGCGTTGAAGAGCTCCTGACTAACCAACACCGCATTTTTATCGCTCGCCGTGGATTCTTTGAATCTCAAAAAGAAATCATCAACAAACAGCTTGCGCAAAATGAAGCGGAGTTAGATGGTCAATCAAAGCGCTTAACCATTGAGAAACGTCGCCTTTCTATCATCGGTGAAGAAATTGCGGGTAACCGTAAACTGGCAGAGAAAGGGTATGTGAGTAAAACACAGGTACTTCGCCTTGAGCGCGAAGAGACTCAGATACTCAGTACCATTAGCCAAATTCAATCCAACGCTACCCGCCTTGCGCAGAACGTTGCAGAAAGCCAAGCACAGCTCAAAGAACAAGAATTAGAGCGCATAAAAGAAATCGTGGAAGGCTTGCGTGAAAGCCGTCAAGAGAGCTATGAGCTTGACCAACAGATCGCAGCAGCAACCGACGTTCTCAACAGAACAAAAATCATCGCCCCGCTCAACGGTACCGTGCTTAACCTCCAAGTCTTCTCTGAAGAAGGGGTTATTTCACCAGGGCAAGAGCTGCTCGACATTGTCCCTAACAACGAACGCATGGTGATTGAAGCGCGTGTTGACCCGTCAGACATCGATCAGGTCAGTGCCGGCATGAAAGCACAGATCCGCCTGACGGCGCTGAGCATGCGCAGTGTGAAGCCTTTGAATGGCGAACTGCTGACCGTCTCTGCTGACCGTCTCGTTGATGAACAATCCGGCCTTGCTTACTACCTTGCACGCGTCGAATTAGTGGATAACGTGCAAGAGATGCTAAACGGCATTGTTCTCTATCCAGGAATGCAGGCAGAAGTCATGCTTTTGACGGAACCTCGTACACCGCTTAACTACCTAATTAAGCCTTTAACTGAGAGTTTTAACCGCGCATTCCGTGAGGAATAATCTAGACATCACTCAGACTTAATCCCGACTAAAGACTGAGTGACTTAGTTTGAAGTTCATATATGGATGAGTGCTGAATTTTAGCTTTTTCACACTTTGTGTTAGAAAAAGTACAGCCAGGCGATATGCACGTGATACATATCACACTAGATAGGCAATTTGTTAATTAATTGTTCTTTAAGCATAAAAATGCTAGTGCACTGCAACAGGAATATCATGTTTAAAAATAGGACAAACTTCATCTTCTCTGAGTTTTCGCATGCTGTTTTACTGTGCACGCTTGTTGGGAACCTATAGCAACTAGAACAAACGCTTCCCTCGCTAGCGAGCTTGGGATGAGTGGTTTACTTTTTAAGTATAAAAATGAAAAAACCACTCTTATTCAAACTCATGCAAAAAAACATTATGAGCCTGCATTATGGACAGCAGAAAAATTCGCACACACGGCACAGAATTCGCCATCCTCTATCGATTATGTGATTTGGCCGTGATTGGAGGAACGCTAGCAGTAGCAAGCTGGCTTTACTTGGGACAACTGTACCAAGACTATCTACTCATCGTCACGCTAACCGCAGTGTGCTTCTTGCTGTTCGCAGAAAGCGCGCACCTTTATCGTTCGTGGCGAGTCAGTAACTTTCAAGGTCAAATGGTTGCCACACTACTCCCTTGGTTTGGTGCGAGCGCCGTCCTTGTCACCTATTTCTTCTTTACCCAAAGCGGCATTGAGTATTCGCGTGCCGTCATGATGCTGTGGTTTTTACTCGGCTCCATCAGCCTTGTGCTTTGGCGCTACAGTGCACGAATGGCACTTAGCCATCTTCGCAACAGCGGCATTAATACGCGCCGTGCCGCCATTATTGGCACCACGGCAAACGGCATTGATCTTGCCCGTGAATTCCAACGCAACCATGCCTTGGGCATCAAGCTAACGGGCTTCTATGAAGATCGCGGTGCTGACCGCATCGAAGGCAGTTTGCCTGCACCTATGCTCGGCAAGGTTGATGATGCGTTAGAGCAAGCCAAACGTGGCGAGTTACAGCATGTCTATATTGCCATGCCAATGCACGCAAAAGACCGTATTGCGCGCTACCTAAATCTGTTTGCTGACACCACAGCAACCACGTATCTCGTGCCAGATTTTTTCACTTACAACTTACTGCATAGCCGTTGGCAAACTGTTGGTCATGTTCACACCCTGAGTGTGCATGACACACCATTTAACGGTTTAGCGGCATGGACAAAACGCATGGAAGATATCGTTTTATCGATTCTTATCCTACTGATGATTTCGCCCATCATGCTGTTTGTCGCAGCTGGCGTGAAACTGTCATCACCCGGTCCGATCATCTTTAAGCAATACCGCTACGGCTTAGACGGTCGAAAAATTGATGTGTGGAAGTTCCGTTCCATGTCCGTCATGGATAATGGCGATGACGTAAAACAAGCCACGAAGAATGACCCTCGCGTTACCCATTTTGGTGCGTTCATTCGCCGCACGTCATTGGATGAATTACCACAGTTTTTCAACGTACTGCAAGGTTCGATGTCTATCGTTGGCCCTCGCCCTCATGCCGTGGCGCACAACGAACAATACCGCGCGATTGTTGATCGCTACATGCTTCGCCATAAAGTGAAACCAGGCATCACGGGTTGGGCGCAGATCAATGGCTATCGTGGCGAGACAGACACGCTAGATAAAATGGAAAAGCGTATCCAATTCGATTTGGAATACATCCAAAACTGGTCACTGTGGATGGACATAAAGATCGTCTTTGCGACGGTATTTAAAGGGTTCGTTGGTAAAACGGCCTACTAAGGAGAGCGGTGTGAGTAACAAAGTAAGCTGTCTTGTCACACTCAGTGCGCTACCCATGTCTGTTGCGGCGGTAGAGCCTTTGGCGTACCAAACAGAAAACGGTATCGACATTACTCCTACAGTGGAAATGAGCGCAGGGCACAATGATAACGTTCGTCGGACAACGACGGACACCATCAGCTCCCCGATGTTGACAATCACGCCGAAGGTCATTGCACTTTTCCAGACTGATCGTGGTACTTACCAGTTTGACTACCGCCTCGATGCGGTTAACTACAACGACAGCAGTGAAGACAGCTATGTTGACCACAAAGCCCACATTGGTGCTGCTTGGATGTTCGACATTCGACACCGACTGCGCATTAACTACACCTACGAAAGTATCAATGAAGAACGCGGTACAGGGCTGACAGAAGGCTACAGTCTCTCCGTCGACGAGCCGCTGCGTTTCGATTATCACCAATTCAATACGCGATATACCTATGGTGCAATTGGGGCAAAAGGCCGCCTCGTCGGTATTGTTGGCTATGACGTAAAAGATTACGACGATGCCACATTCATGACGAATTCGGTTCAGCACACTCGCTTTTACGATTGGACACAACCTTATGTGGGTGGCGAGTTTTACTACGCCGTGTCCAACTACTTCTATGCCGTCGCTGTCGGGCGCATAGAAGACAGAACCTATGATGAAACAGATCCTAATGTGATTTCGCGCGATAACACCAATTCCACGCTGTATGGCGGTTTGGAGTGGGACATCACGGGGAAAACACAGGGTAAGTTGCTGTTTGGTGTCCAAAACAAGGATTTTGATAACAGCGGAAGAGAAACATTCCAAGGCTTTAGTTGGCGCGCCAACATCAGTTGGAGACCTGCGGAATACAGCGAATTACGTCTGGAAACGCGTGATTACGCACGCGACCCAGATTTAAACGCTGACTATGTAAAAGACCGTTCAGTAAAAGTGGATTGGGAACATTACTGGACCCCGCGATTTAGCACGCTCGCAACGGTCAGATATGGGAAAAATGAATACCCCGGCGATATCCGCATAGACGACGATACGCTGGCTGAAATTTCGGCAAATTATAGTCTTGCTCGTTGGTGGGATGTCACTGTTGGCGTCAGCAAGTTTGACCGAGATTCTACGTTCACTGGGTTTAGTTATGATCAAACTCGGTTCTTTTTGGGAATGGAAGTGAGCCTTTAAATGCAAAAATTACTATGGATATGGATGTTCCTGTTTTCCATGAGCGTTGCTCATGCGGAAACAGAGCAGTACGTGTTGGATGATGGCGATCGTATCTCCATCAAGGTTTATGGCGAAGAAGATCTCTCCATGGACATTCTGCTCAGCACACAAGGTCGATTCGATTACCCGTACCTAGGGCGTCTGCAAGCGGCGGGAAAAACCGTTGGACAGCTACAAAGTACGATTGAAAGAGGCCTTCGCGGTGATTATCTCATTGACCCTAAAGTCACGGTCAATGTGATTCAGTTCCGTAAGTTCTACGTCAATGGCGAAGTCAATCAGCCCGGTGGGTACGACTATCAACCCGGTCTTACGGTCGCGAAAGCGATAGCGATTGCTGGCGGTTTTACCGACCGCGCATCGAGAAACAAAATCCAAAAGACAGACAGTAAAAAATCCACGACTCAAAAGAATGTCGGTCTGTCTCAATCTGTTGGCCCCGGTGACATCATCGTGGTTGAACAGAGCTTTTTTTAGCGCTGCTGTAAGTACACGAAAGGACATCGCTCAATGAAATTGATAGAGCCTAACCAAGGATCGGAGCCGTCAGGTCTCGACCTAAAACGCTATCTAGGCGTTATTGCACGTTATTGGGTACCCATCACGGCGTTTGTCGCGATCGTCACCCTTATCTCTACGTTACTGATCTTAATGATCCAGCCCGTGTATCGTGCAACTGCTACCTTACTCATCGAGGCGCAAGCCAGTAACGCTATTTCTATTGAAGAAGTTTATGCGCTTGATACTAGTAAGAAAGAGTATTACCAAACCCAATTTGAAATCCTTCGCTCCAACCACATCGCAGAGAATGTAATTGAGGAGTTGGGCATTGGACAAGTAAGGGAATTCAACAATCTGGTTGGCCAACCTTCTGGCCGCGACAAGTTGCTCAGCATACTGAAAAATATTCCGCTGTTAGGCGACTACCTACCTGCTGCATCACAGCCATCTGAAGACCCGAATAGTGATGCGGCCAAGCTGGCAGTATTGCGCAAGTTCAAATCGCACATGGCGATTGAACCGATTCGAAACACACAGTTAGTCAGAATCCACTTTGATTCTGCTGACCCAATGCTGGCAGCAAAAGTGGCTAACGCCATTGGTCAGGCATATATCGAGTCAAACCTTGAAGCGAAATTGGTGGCAACACAAACGGCCTCCGTTTGGATCAATGAACGCCTTGGCGGTTTGAAAGATAACCTTGCCGAAGCTGAAACTGCACTGACGCAATTTTTGAAACTTGAAGGCCTTATCGAGCTCAGTGATATTGATGAACTGGCGGGCACGGAACTCACGAACCTGACCATTCGCGTCTCTGAAGCGAAAGAACGTCGTGTTGCTGCAGAAAGCCTCTTCTCTTTGTTGCAAAACAAAGGGGCAACGGGCGATGGCTTACTGTCTGTTCCTGAAATTTCCAATCACCCACAGGTGCGTGACGTTAAAAACGCCGAAACAGATGCTGAGCGAAAAGTGTCTGAGTTAGCAAAGCGTTATGGCCCTAAGCACGACAAAATGATCCAAGCACGAGCACAGCTCGCTGCTGTACAAAATCGCGCAAACACAGTGATCAGAGAGCTGGCTCGTGGCATAGAGAAAGAGCTGTCCAGTGCGCGTAAAAACGAAAAAGCGCTCATGGCTGAATTGAACGTGAAGAAAGGTGAATACCAAAACATCAGCAGCAAACGTGCGCAATATGATTCGCTTAAACGTGATGTGGAATCTAGTCGCCAGCTTTACGAAATCTTCTTGAACCGCGAGAAAGAAACCAACGCCACCAGTGACTTCCAAGACGTTCAGGCACGCTTTACGGACATCGCAAAAACACC
>JBELME010000076.1:0-16190 GCA_042096095.1 Enterovibrio sp. | reverse complement strand
CATTGTATGAGAGTAACAAGTATCGATAGAACTCGAAAGCATCAGAGGACACAAGGACGGTTTGACCCGATATTCACGCCAAAGTACATAACGCGTGACAATCCAATTACACACTGAGAGAAAAAGCCAGTCTGGTGACGCTAACACGAGCATTAACTGCATTCTTAGCGGATGGGTATCAGAGAAGTGGAAGCATCACTTCCAACCCTGCATCCATTTCTCTTTGTTTTTAAGTTCAGTCCAATCGATAGGGTATTGGCTCTTCGAAAGGATAGCTTCCAAGTAGCAAGACACCACAAAGCCTTCTTCATCAAACTCGATGTCAGAGACGAGGAAATGTTTCTCTCGGTTCTTAGGTGTTACTGCCGTCCATTTGCTGTTGCGAAGCTTGGCTGGGTTAATCCGGTTCACGTATTCTCCTACATGACAGTTATTTCTTGGTAAAAGAAAAATTTACGGTGATTTCTGGTTTTCAGTTCATCTAAGTGTCAAACCAACGGGTTATTCACGCCATTTGGGTTTACGCGGCACGACTTCAACACCACATTGATAGCGTTTTGCAATGGCATTCAACGTCAGTTCCAGTGCGTGCTCGCTGATGAGTTCAAATTGCTGAGGCAAGGAATGCACTTTCAGCGAAAGAAAGTCCAACGTGCGGTTATCACCGAAGGTTGCGAACTTCATCTTTTTTCCCATTTCAGGGTGCACCAATAATGCATCAAGCACGCCTTCAAACAGCGTGTAAGACGTAGTGAGAATGGCGTCGGGCAGCAATCCCATTTTGTACCAGTCAATGACGATGCGTTTTCCTTCTTCTTGGGAGAAGTGATCACCGTAAGCCACTTGAGTCAGTACATTGCCTTTTCGTGCAGCAGAGAGAAAGCCTTGCTCGCGTTCTTTTGATACGCCTAACTCCGCCACAGCCCCAACGAGCCCGACAGATGCGACATCTTTGTCGATAAGCTTTTCAGTTAAAGAGAAAGCGCCGTCGAGATCTTCGCTGATCACACTGGCAAAGGTTTCGTCGTCTAATGCTCGGTCAATGGCAATGACAGGTGTGCCTGATGCTTGGATAGATGGATAGAACTGCGTATCGGGGGGGAGGGCAGTGGCGATAATCAGGGCGTCTATTTTTCGGCTTACTAAGGTATTCACTACCTGCATTTCGGTGTCAGGATCGTCGTCTGAGCAACTGATGATGAGTTGGTAACCTGCTTGACGCGCATTACGTTCGAGCAACTTGGCGATTTTGGCGTAACTGGTGTTTTCAAGGTCTGGGATCACCAAACCGAAGGATCGGCTGGTGCCTGCGCGAAGGGCGCTTGCAGCGTGGTCTGGGCGGTAATTGTGTTGATTAACCACTTCCATGACTTTCTGTTGCGTGCGTTCACTGATGCGATATTTCGCTGACTTTCCATTAATCACATAGCTTGCAGTGGTTCTCGACACACCAGCTAAGCGCGCTATTTCATCTAACTTCATTCGATGACGATCCTTGTTCTGTGCGCGTGATCATAAAATGCGCTAAGGAAGATTAAGACTCTTTGCATTATAGGCTGAATGGATTCAGCATTAAAGCTGAAAGGTTTCAGCAAGTTTTGAAAATGTGCGAGAAACCTATTTTTTCGATTGGAAGCTGAAACGATTCAGCTAATGTGTTCAGCTTAGTGTTAAAGCGAAATCAAAATCGAAAAGACGATTGCTGAAACCAATCTGTAACCACGACGACGAATTCAAAAGGGCAGGTAACGCTGCCCAAGGTTGAGGAAAGAACATGTTGGAACTGACCACGCAAGACATCCTTTTAGGAAAGCATGCCAGCAACAAAGAAGAGGCGATAAAGCATATCGCGACCGATCTCGTGTCCAAAGGCCTTGTTGCTGAAGGTTACGAACGTGGCATGTTGGCGCGTGAGCAACAAAACTCGACGTTTCTTGGTAACGGTATTGCCATTCCTCATGGCACGACAGATACCCGTGACTTAGTAAAGCAAACCGGTGTGCAGGTTCACCACTTCGCCAATGGCGTTGATTGGGGAGATGGTTACACCGCATTTCTGGCCATTGGTATTGCGGCAACGTCTGATGAACACCTTGGCATCTTGAAACAACTGACGCATGTGCTGTCGAGCGAGGGTGTTGAAGACGCGCTGAAAAAAGCAGAAAGCGCTTCGCAAGTGTTGGCGGTGTTAAAAGGTGAAAACCAGCAACCCCTACTGTTTGATGAATCGTGCGTGACGCTGCATTTTCCTGTCTCGGAATTAACCTCAATGAGTGCAGTGTGTGCAGGAAAACTAAAGAACGCGGACGCAGTGAACAAGGCATTTGTCGCAGACCTCGTTGCGAAAGCGCCAACGCACATTGGGCAGGGCTTGTGGGTGACATCTTCAGCAATAGGCGTGAATCAAACCGCGCTGGCGTTGGTCACGGTCGAACGTGAGTTTTATCAAGATGGACACCCAGTGAAAGGCTTACTGACGGTGGCAGGTAAGGGCGCTGAATACGTTGAAGCACTCAATAGTGTGACCCACTTGCTTGCGAACAACACGCTAGGAGAGGTGTTCAATGCCTCTGCGGCGGATGCCGTAAAATTACTGCTTGAAGTGCGTCAGTCGGGTTTGAGTGCCACCTTCAAAATCAAAAATGCTCACGGACTGCATGCCCGTCCTGTGGCGTTATTGGTGAGCGTGGCGAAGAAGTTTGATTCGCAAATTTGGGTGTCGAACGTGACCGCGGGAGGTAAACAAGTGAACGCGAAAAGCTTGATGAAAGTGATCGCAATAGGCGTGAAACAAGGCCATGAATTGGAATTCGTTGCAGAAGGTGCGGATGCCGAACAGGCGTTAGATGCTATCGGCGCGGCGATTTCAAATGGTTTGGGTGAGGGGTAAGTCATGAGCACGTTAAATGTCGTCACAGTGACGTTAAATCCGGCGCTTGATATGACAGGCGCGATGGGTGAACTCAACGCCGGTAGCGTTAACTTGATTTCATCTTCAAACCTGAACCCTGGCGGAAAGGGCATTAACGTCGCAAAGGTGCTGGCTGACCTCGGTGCAAATGTCACCGTGACAGGGTTCTTGGGGGATGAAAACCAAGATCCGTTTGTACACCTGTTTGAACAGCAGGCGATCACCGACAAATTTGTCCGCGTCACTGGCGCGTCTCGCATTAACGTAAAGTTGGTTGAAGAGAGTGGCCGTGTTACCGATTTGAATTTCCCAGGCGTAGAAGTCAGCGAGAAAGACGTCTCGGTGTTTGAAGCTACCTTGTTTTCGTTAGCGGATACGAACGATGTGTTTGTGATTGCAGGCAGTTTACCGCGCGGCATGACGCCAGAAACCTTGAAGGGTTGGATCCTCGCTCTGCGCGAGCAAGGTAAGAAAGTCTTCTTCGATAGCAGCAATGCTGCGTTAACCGAAGGGCTTAAAGCCGGCCCTTGGCTCATCAAGCCTAACGATGAAGAGTTGTCGCAGTGGGCAGGCCAAGTGCTGACATCACAACTCGCGTTGATGCAAACCGGTGAAGCACTTGCAGAAACTGGCATTCCAAACGTGGTGATCTCGTGCGGCGCTGACGGCGTGCTTTGGTTTGCCAATGGTGAATGGCTTCAAAGCCAGCCGCCAAAAATGAAGGTGGTGAGTACCGTCGGTGCGGGCGATACCCTCGTGGCAGGCATGTGCTGGGGCGAATTGAACCAATGGCCGCGTGAGCAAACCCTTGGCTTTGCAACTGCGCTCTCTGCGCTGGCAGTGACACAAGTGAATGTGGGCATCGAGAACATAAATGACGTTGACGCTCTGAAAACTCAGGTCAGCGTGAAGCAAATTACCAACGAAAAAGAACAGGGATAATGCAGATGAAAGCAGTCATCATTACAGCTTGCCCGAGCGGTATAGCGAATACCATCATTGCAGCAGGTCTGCTTGAGAAAGCCGCCTCAGCGTTAAAGTGGCCCGTTTCTATCGAGTGCCAAACGCGCGTTAAAGCCGTTGAAAAGGCGTCGTTGGAAACTATCGACAACGCAGAGTTCATTCTTGCCGTGGGTCCGGTAGCTGAAATAGCGCGTTTGCGGGCAAGAAGGTGTATCAAGCATCGGTAGACGCTGTATATCAAGACGCTGCCGCACTGTTGGAAACTGCCGCATCAAATCCGATACCTTATGTGCACACGGAAGTCAGCACTGAATCTGTCTCTTCTGCGCAAAAGCGTATTGTGGGTATCACGGCGTGTCCAACGGGTGTTGCTCACACCTTCATGGCAGCAGAAGCGCTGGATGAAGAAGCACGTGCGCAAGGCATGTGGGTGAAAATTGAAACCCGTGGCTCTGTGGAGGCGAAAAACCAGTTAACCGCAGAAGAGATTGCGGAAGCGGACTTAGTTTTCATCGGCGCTGATATTGAAATCGACATGGCGCGTTTTGACGGCAAACGTGTTTACCGTACGAGCACGGGTGCTGCTTTGAAGAAAACCAAGCAAGAATTGGCAGCCGCTTTTGAACAAGCGGAAATATATCAGCACGGCGGCGCGAAATCTGAGCAAGGCAACAAGCAAGAGCGCACTGGTGCTTACAGACACCTCATGACGGGCGTTTCCCACATGCTGCCATTGGTTGTGGCGGGTGGACTGTGTATTGCACTGTCGTTCGTCTTCGGCATCGAGGCATTTAAAGAAGAAGGCACATTAGCTGCCGCATTGATGGAAATCGGCGGTGCGAGTGCCTTTGCGTTGATGGTCCCTGTGCTGGCGGGCTTTATTGCTTTTTGATTGCTGATCGTCCGGGCCTTGCGCCAGGCCTTATTGGCGGTATGTTAGCAAGCTCAACAGGTGCAGGTTTCCTCGGCGGTATTGTGGCGGGCTTCCTGGCGGGCTACACCGCGAAGTTCATTGCTGACAAATTAGTGCTGCCGGATTCCATGTCAGCATTGAAACCGATTCTGATCATTCCTTTGCTGACGAGTTTGGTGACGGGTTTAGTGATGATTTTCGTGGTGGGTGGCCCAGTGGCTGGCATCATGAACAGCCTTACCGCGTTCTTGAACAGCATGGGCTCGACCAATGCCGTATTACTGGGTGTGATCCTCGGTGCCATGATGTGTTTTGACTTGGGTGGCCCTGTTAACAAAGCCGCACACACCTTTGGTGTTGGTCTATTGGCATCTTCTACTTACACGCCAATGGCGGCAGTCATGGCGGCGGGTATGGTGCCTGCAATGGGCATGGGCTTAGCAACATTGTTGGCACAACGTAAATTCAACCCTCAAGAGCGTGAAGCGGGTAAAGCGTCGTTTGTTCTTGGCCTGTGTTTTATCTCTGAAGGCGCGATTCCGTTTGCAGCCCGCGATCCAATGCGTGTTATCCCTGCATGCATGGCAGGTGGTGCGTTAACGGGTGCGCTGTCTATGCTCATCGGTGCGAAACTGATGGCGCCTCACGGTGGTATGTTTGTACTCTTTATTCCGAATGCCATCACGCCAGTGTTCTTGTATGTAGGTGCGATTCTGGCCGGTACTTTGGTGACGGGCTTCTTGTACGCGGCACTGAAACAATCGGAAACCGCGACTGAAAACAAGGTTGCGCAGACGGCATAAACACCGATTGGAGAGCGTGTAATCTCTTGCAGAATAGATAATAAAAAACCGACCTCGTGGTCGGTTTTTTATGCCATTGGTTCAGCGCTAAAAACCTTGAGCCAAATGCAGGTTCCGTTCATTTTGGCCGAGCATGAAAGCGATATGAAGCTCAACTAACTGCTCGCTCTCTAGCAGCCAACTGTCGTTGCCTTGGTGTTGGCAAAATTCCATCATGGTAACGATGCATTGATCGAGCTTTTTGAGGCTCCAGCGTTTCACGTCGCTTTCCGCTTGAGGGTCGGATGCGAGCGCTTGCAGCTTTGCATAACAAAACTGCATGTAGCTGTAGGCATCATCGTCGCGGTCGGTATGTTGGTAGTGTCGCTGTAGGAGGTTGCAGGCATCGACAAAATACGCGATGGCATCGCTCTTTTCCTGCGTGATTGGCGAAGAGAAAAGGGTGGTTGGAGTAGCAGACAAAAGGTTCGCGAGGGAATCAAACTGACGCGTTTCTTTGTTTTCATACCATTGCTGTATGCTCTCAAACCACATATCAAGACGTTCCATGTTTGTGTCTCCTGATGATGTGTTTGAAATAGCGTATTGCGCTGTCACTGTGCGGTTTGAAACAACAGAATGGCGGCCGAAACCGCCTTCCTCATGCTGCCTTATATGCCAAGATCATCCATTAATGAGTTGGCATCAGAGGCGGCGGCTTTTTTCTTTTTCGAGGCGTCTTTGCCTTCGAGTTGCTTGAGAATTTCGGTTTCAAGGATCGCGTCAGGGTTAACTTCTTCGCCTTCTTCGAACTCTTCAAGCTGGATAAACTCCGTGCGTTCCATTGAAAGCTCAAGATAGAAGATGTTGTGATCTTCGGTATCAAAGCTCACTCGGCGCGCTTGAGGGCGCTCAATGTTGCTGTCGACGGTGACATTGATGTTCTTATTGATAGCCATCATTTTAGGCTGGTTTTGCGTGATGTTCGTGTGCAGAGAGCGTTTGATCTTGCCAGTGAAGTCACCCACGATTTGGTTCATGAGTTCCCCCAACACATCCGCGACTTCGTCTGAGGTATGCAGGGTGGCAAGTTCTTCTTTTGGGATGCCCATATGGGACATGTATTTGGTGTAAAGCTCTAGCGCGGCTTTTGCATCAAAGTTGATGACGACAAGCCCTGAGAAACCTCCATCAAAGAGGACAAAACAACCAAAGTCTGGCTTCAGGCTCGTCTTAGTGATCTTTTGCACCATTGCAGAATGGTGAACTTGAGAGTCGGTTGCTTTTGTTAATACTGCAGTAACGGACTGACAAAGCTTCAGCAGAATATCTTCCGTCGTGACGATTTTTGTTTTTCTCATAGTTAACCCACTTGATTTGTATGCGGAACATCCATACAAGTGTGGCATTAAATTGGTAAATCTGCTGAATTCTGGCCGTTATGAGGCCTTAATTTTGTCCTGCTGCAACGCTGCGGCCAAAAACTCACGCTTAATGTTAACTGCGTCCGTGCAAGCAAGCAGTTGTATCCCGACTTTTTTTACCAACTCATCCACGTCGCCACTCTGCTCAGATGCTGCAATTTCCAACGCTTTACAGGTGTCAGACAAGTCTCGCGCCCCGATGCTTCTGGACGAGGTTTTCAGCTTGTGTGCGGTGTCTTTGAGGGTGTTGTAATCATAAGGTGGCAACGCATTGGCCATTTCCTGAAGCTCCGGAATGCAGTGTTTCTGAAACTCACCAAGCACTTCGTCATACGTGGATTTGTCGCCCCAGAACAGTTTGTTTAGCACACTGGGTTCAAGCTCCATTGGCGCCATGTTGCTGGTCGGCCTGTCAATGGCGGAGGCTGTGCTCGTTGGAGGCGTGCTAGCCTTTGGCGCAATCGAAGGCATATTTTGTGAAGAGTGTGTTTTCGGCTCACTTTGATCAACGAGAGGTTTGTCAGATGGTGTTTGAGACTGGCCACCATCGACAAGAGAGTCTGAATTGGCCATAGAGATATGCTCATCAGTAGGGCGGCTTTGTAGACGCCATTTGTTCAAGACTTTCTGAATTACATCCATTTCTACCGGTTTTGCGATGAAGTCATTCATGCCGGTTTCGATGCAACGCTCCGCTTCACCCACAAGGGCATTCGCGGTTAGCGCGATAATAGGGACGAATTCATGGCGTTCTTTTTGAATGGCTCGAATCGATCGCGTCAGTTCGTAGCCGTCCATGTTAGGCATGTGGCAGTCGGTAATCACGAGGGTGAAAGGTTGTTGCCGATAGGCGCGAAGCGCGTCTTGACCGTCAGCAGTCATGACCACTTTGTAGCCGAGGTAAGTTAACTGCTTCTCTATCACGGTTTGGTTGGTGATGTTGTCTTCGGCGACCAATACGGTGCCACGGTGCTCAGAAACACGCTCTATAAAGGCTTCACGGCCTGATGTGTCAACGACAGGATAGTCGGGGCTTTCAAGGCCAATACAGATGCGTAATCCACTGAGAAGCGTTGAAAGCTTCATAGGCGATGCATAAATCGCGAACACGTCTTTTCCTTCGTATCGGTGGACGGGTAACGACATGTCGAGTTCGAGGTAACGGATGTTGTTCGCTACTGTGATGAACGGCGCAGTCAATTGCTTTGCCTGCATATAGTCGCGGCAGATGATCACAAATTTTGTGTCTTTGTTGCTACCCACAAGCTTGTGTTGGTGAAGCACATCAAGCGAGACAGTCTGACTGCGAATGTTCATGTTATCTAAATAGCTATCGATACTGGTCTTTAAAGGACCATTTTCAAGCGTATTGAGACACACAACATCGGACAGTGTTTTAGCGGCTTCCGAAAGAAGTAACATATTGCTGTCATCTGGGAGGTTAACCGTATTGCTGCGGGGCAAGGTAATGTCCACGTAGAAGGTGGAACCAATGCCTTCTTCACTGCGTGCATCAATACTGCCCCCGAGCAGTGAAATGATGTTCTTACTGATCGCAAGGCCGAGGCCTGAGCCACCATAGCGACGCGTGGTGGAATACTCTGCCTGCGTGAATGGCCTAAAAATGCTTTCCAGTTTATCGGCGCTGATGCCGATGCCATTGTCTTTGATTTCGATAGAAATCGGCACCGCGCTTTTACCTTTATTATTGATGGTGTCTGCGTTGCTTTTAATCCAAACCTGCACTTCTCCTGAGTGAGGCTGACCGCCCGAGAACTTGATGCCGTTACCGATCAGGTTAAACAGTATTTGTTTTATCCGTGTTGGATCACCCAACAGAGAGCTGGGAACCTGTGGGTCAATAAACAACATCAGTGATACGTTCTTTTCGTTGGCTTCTGTCGTGAGGTTGTCCATTACCTGTTCAGTAATGTGACGAATAGAAAGGGGTACTTCATCAATCCGCATCTTTCCTGCTTCAATCCGCGAAAAATCGAGAATGTCATTAATTATAGACAGCAATGACAAGGCCGACTCACGAACTGTGTTAGCGACGCCTTTTTGCGTTGAATCGAGGTTAGAACGGCGGAGGATATCTATCATCCCGATCACGCCATTCATTGGTGTTCGAATTTCATGGCTCATAGCCGCCAAGAACTGAGCTTTGGCTTTTGACGCCGATTCAGCGCGCTCTTTTTGGTACAGAAGCTGTTCTCTTGCTTGGTTGCGAGAAATGATGTGATCGCGAAATGAGCTGAGTGCATGAGAAATCTGTCCCACTTCATCGGGGCGCTCTTTGTAGAGGATAGGAATTTCGGTATTTCCATCGGACAGTTTCAGCATGGTATCAGCCAAGCGCGCGATTGGTTGTGTGACGCGTTTATAGATGTAGACCGTCAGCACGATGCTCACCAGTGTCATGATGCCAAACAAGGCAAAGAAAGACAGCTGATTGGTTTTAAGGACTCTGTGCAGGCTTGCCATCGAGTTTGCGGCGCGGAAACTTGTTTCACGAGAGAATTCAGTGAGGGCAGTTTCAAGCACTTTGTATTCTTCGGTACTGATGATTTTCAAAGATGCGATGGCTTGTTGCTTGCTGTAAGGGTTGTAGCTGTCGAAGACACTTTCGATGCGGCTGTAAAACGCTTGATAGATGATTGAGATATCTTGGAGTTTCTCTTTTTCACCTATGCTACCCGCATTGGCTTGCAACAACGCGAGGTATTCCTGGAAGCTTTGCTTGTTGCGTTCGAAACGCTCTCGTTTGAAGGTTTCGCCGCTAAGGTAGAAGAAGAGCGAAGAGCGCATATCGTCGGTTTGCTCTCGAAGAAGCCACAGATAATGCTGACGGTCTTCTTCAGTTAATCCACCATTCACATCGTCGAGAGAGGCAAGGGCGCTGATCTTTCGGTCAATTTCGGTAACCATAGACGTTGAGATATACCGTTTTTCATCGAGTGCCCATGTTTCTCTCTTGGGATTATATTGTTCGATCACTTCTGAACGAATATGCAGGTACAAGGATTGATACACCTCTTCGATGCGTTGTAAATTCCCGTTATCGGTACCGTGAATTTTTTGCAACTCTTCAAGAGAGACTTCAAATTGATTCTTGTTTCGGTAGTAGGTATCCAAAGACGCACTCGAGCCCAGCGCGTAACTGAGCATACTTCTGTTCATTTCACCGGCGTAGCGCAACATGGAAACAGAAAGGAGGGCGCTCGGGATTTCTAATCGACTGGTGTTTGTGGTGTCCGTACTGGCGTTGTCATGCATGACGTAGGTGGATACGGAGAGGAGCATTGCGGTGAGTGTCATTGCGGCCATGATCAGGCCTACTTTACCGACAATACTTTTTGAAAACGGGAATTGGTTTGTCCGTTGGATGTTCTGCTCAGTCATCTCTTTTCCTTGCTGGCGAACCTTGCCCTTAGAAGTCTTTTCAGTGTGATTTTTCACTGAAATGGGTGAGAGGGTGGTTGCTCTTAGTTGTGTTTACTGACGCGTCGAATTGCTGCAGAATGGCGATTAGGTCATTCAAAATGATCAACTCGGTTTGGCATCATATACTTTAGTTGTTGCAATGACTGACGGTGTACATATGTTCCATAAAAGTGACATGTGACGAATAAAAGATACCAATACTTGTACGAAGACAATAAAATTGCACGAATATTTGTTGTTCTGGAGGAAATAATGGTCGTTGAATCAGATGGATACGCTGCGTTGATTGAATATTTTGTTGAAAGTTTGAGCGTATTTTCTTCTAATGATGACAAGGTTGGATCAGAGACGATTGATGAGCTTGTGCATGAGCTCGTTGCGTCGCAAATCATGGTGATTTGCGAGCAAAACAAAGACATGCCACAGAAGCTTCGCTTCGAAGTCATGTCAGAAGCTGACAAGGTAGTGAGTGACTTGGAAGAAATTCTGAGTTCTGTGTGGCTCCAAAAGCCGACGTTTGCCCAGATCAACTTTCTCGATGAGTACATTGGATTAGTAAAAAATCTGTTCGATTCCGTTGTTTCTGAATGTGCCTAGCGCCTCGCGCGTTTTCTGTAACCCTTTGGTCTGCGAGAACACAACGCCCTAGCGGGTCGCGAACGGTAGCTCGGTAACCTCGTCTCTAGGTAGTTAGAGGTTGCACCTCTCAAATCCCCCATTAAAATGCGCCTTTACTCTTTTTAGGCGCATTCAATGAAACTCCACGCAATACACCGACTTTACGATGAACGTTTGGCACAATCGACCAAGCCTTTTCGCGCCCGTGGCGCAAGCGTTGAGCGTTGTCGTCACTGCATGGTGAATGCCCATCTTTGTATCTGCGCACATAATGTTAGACGCGCATCCCATGCGGGATTTCTGCTGGTGATGTATGACGATGAAGTACTCAAGCCAAGCAATACTGGCCGTTTAATTGCGGATGCTGTTGAAGATACCTATGCCTATATTTGGTCGCGTACGTCACCTAATGAAGACATGCTGACCCTCATCAAAGACCCAATGTGGCAGCCTTTTGTGATTTTTCCAGAGCAATACGCGACACCAGAACGTGTGATCAGCGCGCCTGTGGTTTTGGAAGGCAAACGCCCGCTGTTTATTTTAATAGATGGAACCTGGTCGGAAGCTAAGAAGATATTTAGAAAAAGTCCTTGGATGGATACCTTGCCAGTGTTGAGTATTAAGGCTGACGATGCTTCTCGCTACAAAATGCGCGAAGCATGTGGTGAAGGGCAATTAGCGACGGCGGAAGTGGCTGCCAAAGTGCTCGCGCTGGCAGGTGATGTAAAAACTGCGGCGTGTTTGGATGCATGGTTTGACGTGTTTAAAGAGCACTACTTAACGGGCAAAAAACAGCGTCAGCTACCCGTTCCAGGTGCACTGGATCGTTATAAAGACGTCGTTGCGCGCTGTGAAGTGGCATAATACGATTATTCAGTTTTTCTGTGGAAAAGGGAATTGCGAGCAGCTTCTCAGTAGTGAGTTTTGGGAAGCCCGTATCTCGGGGTTATTTTGTTTTTAATCACATTCATAACCCTGTGAAATTGGGATAATTTCTTACATTACTGCAAATATAAAATTTGGAACAATGGAGTAAAGGATGTATTACGGCTTTGACGTGGGCGGAACCAAAATTGAGTTTGGCGCTTTTGACAATGATCTAAAGCGACAAGCAACAGAACGTGTGCCAACGCCAGGTGATGACTATGCGCGTTTGATTGAAACCTTGGCTGAACTCGTGGCTAAGTACGACGCTCAGTTTAATTGTGAAGGGTCGGTTGGCATCGGTATTCCTGGTATCGAAAAAGCAGAAGATGGCACCGTCCTTACTGTGAATGTTCCCGCTGCGAAAGGGCGCACATTACGTGCTGACCTTGAAGCAAAAATTGGACGCAAGGTAGCGCTGAACAATGATGCAAACTGTTTTGCGCTTTCTGAAGCGTGGGATGAATCGCTACAAACTGAAAAGTTGGTGCTTGGCCTGATTCTAGGCACGGGCTTTGGCGGTGGTATTGTCATCGACGGGCAAGTGGTTTCAGGCAAAAACAACGTGGCCGGCGAACTTGGTCATATGCGTATGCCAATCGATGCTTGGCTTCACCTTGGCGAAAACGCGCCTATTTTTGATTGTGGCTGTGAAAGCAAAGGCTGTATCGATAATTACTTATCGGGCCGTGGTTTTGAAATGCTGTACACGCATTATTATCAGACTGAAAAGAAAGCCATCGACATCATCACTGAGTATTATGCTGGCGAGGAAAAAGCCGTTGCATTCGTAGACCGCTACATGGAAATGCTTGCCATGGTATTTGCAGGTTTGTTTACAGGAATTGACCCAGATGTTGTCGCTTTGGGTGGTGGTTTATCTAACTTCGAATTGATCTACGAAGAAATGCCAAAACGCTTGCCAAAATACCTACTTTCGATCTCTAATCCTCCAAAGATCATCAAAGCGAAACACGGTGACTCTGGTGGCGTTCGTGGCGCTGCGTTTTTAAACATTAAACGTTAATCCACAGCAAAACGTCACCACTGCGCGAAAAGCACTGAACGGATGTTCGGTGCTTTTTCGTTCGTAAGAAAGCCCATGACCAAACCCTTGCACAGATAGGCTTCTGCGGGTGTGCAAAGACTGTATGGTACACATAATAAATAGAGCTTCTTACCGTTCACTTTTCGTTTATTTTTTGTTGCCACTTTAAGAGTAAAAAGCCTGTTTTGAATCGGAAATTCTCGCGAACCATGTTCGCTATGCTCATCCTGTTTATATTTTCTTTATCTGCAGTTGTTTGGTTCTATGCGGGTGGAGCTTCGTCTCACTATGTCATTTCAAGTGACGAGGTAACGTATAGGTATATTGACGATAAGGGGGTTGGTGGAAACACAATCGGTAGTGTGACTCAAAATGCAGATAAATCCGTCACCTTGGGCTGCGAGTTAGGCGAAAAGCACCGTTGGCCATACTGTGAGATCGCGATCAGCCTAAGCGATGATATTCGTGATGGCATCGATCTCACACACTATCATTCCATGGTTATTGAAGGGTCTTACCTTGCTCCCGAGCCAGGTCAGCGTCTTCGCGTTTACCTCAGAAACTATAACGATGCGTACTCATCGGTTGATGACCCCGTGTCGATGAAATTTAATGGTTTGGAATACAATCCAACACTCGAAAACTCAGAAGCTGCTTTGCCGTTGAAGGCGTTCCAAGTTCTGTCATGGTGGATTTCAGATTTGGCCGTGCCACTGGAGCATGCAGGGGTTGAGCTTACTAACGTGTCTGTGATTGAAATTGCCACGGGAAGCGCGCCTGTGATCGGCGAGCACACATTAAACATTCAGAGCATTCGCTTTGAAGGCGTGATGATTTCTGAAGCACAGTTGTTCAAGAACCTTACCGCCATGTGGCTGGTTGCTGCACTCATTGTCCTTTGTGTGAAATATTGGCAAAGCCTCAAGGTTTACAAAGAAGAGCGTGTTCGCAGTGATCGTCTTCTTGTCATTAATGAACAGTTAAAACAGCAAAGTGAAACCTTGTCGATTATGGCGACAACCGATCCGCTGACGGGGTTGAGAAACCGCATGAACGTGCACCGTGACTTGGAGAAAACCATGTCTCGGAAAGCCCGTCGAGAATGCACGGCTCTCGTCATCGATATCGACCACTTTAAACGCATCAATGATACCTTCGGTCACGAAATGGGGGATCGCATTCTGATCGAAGTGGCCACCTTATTGAAAAACCGTTCTATGTCGACGGACATCGCTGTTCGCTGGGGAGGCGAAGAGTTCGTGTTCTTCTGTCCTGACCGCAACGTGGCGCAAGCGTCGTTCTTAGCAGAAAAAATCCGTGCACGTTTCGAAGACTATACGTGGCCTCATGGTGAGCCGATGACTTGCAGCATTGGTGTCGCATCGCTCAAGAACGACAGTGTTGCTGGTATGTTGGCAGATGCTGATGACGCGTTGTATCAGGCCAAGCAGTCCGGCAGAAACCGTGTGGAAGTCTTTTCCGATGTGCTGGTTACCGCGTAGGGTTCAAGTCGTCATCAGATGACTGAATAACGTGATAAAAAAAGCAGCCTAGGCTGCTTTTTTTTGTCTCTCAATGTTGCTCTATTACTCTGCGCGACGCTTTGCGTTTTCTTGGCAGCATGTAATTGCTTGGTTCAACAAATCGAGTGCGGTTGCATCGGATGCGGGCAAAGCGGCATCACTCGTATTGATTGGCGTTACGCGGTCACCCCAACGTAAAACACCGGCACCCCACGTCAGGCCTGCGCCAAAGGCAGCCATAAGCAGAGTGCTGTTCGGGGTCACTCGGCCTTCTTCAACCGCTTCACATAGGGCGATCGGAATCGTCGCGGCTGAGGTGTTGCCATATTTGTGAATGTTGATGAATGCTTTTTCCAGTGGGATCTTGGTGTGATCACACAGCGCTTCAATGATGCGTTTGTTCGCTTGGTGAGGAATCACAAGGTCGATACCTTCCGGTGTTTTCCCTGCGCGAGAAAGCACAGCACCGGCTGCAGAACCCATGCCTTTCACGGCACGTTTGAAGATCTCTCGACCCACGAAATTGAATTCAAAGTAGCCATTGTCTTGCGCAAAACGCGGCATGCCGGTACCGAACTCTGGGATAGCCAGTACATCACGACCCTCTGCATCACAACCGAGTTGTGCTTCGAGTAGACCGACTTCTTTGTCTGTTTTGCTTAGGATAACAGCACCTGCGCCATCACCAAATAAGACGGCAGTATCACGTTTGCTCCAATCGAGATACCACGTCAGACGTTCAGCACCAATGACCAAAGCGTGCTTATATGCGCCAGCTTGGATCATGCGTGTCGCCGTTTCCAATGAATACAAAAAGCCTGTACAAGCGGCGTTTAAATCAAATGCTGCCGCTTTTTTTGCGCCAAGCTCAAGTTGAACTTTAGAGGCGATGTTGGGGATTAACGTGTCAGGCGAGCACGTGGCGACGATAATAAGATCAAGATCAGAACCTTCAATACCTGCTGTTGCGAGGGCCTGTTTGCCTGCGACGGTTGCCAATTCAGACGTGTTGACGTGGCTGATACGACGAGCACTGATACCGGTGCGCGACGAAATCCATTGGTCAGAAGTTTCAATGAAAGTGCTTAGATCAGAATTCGTTAGTTCAGCCTGCGGGAGACATTTCCCCCAGCCTGTAATTTCAGCAAATGGCATGATTGTCTCTTGTTTTTATCATTCGAGCATTCAGTGTAACGCTGAAAAATCAATGAAACAATTCAACATGTTGATCTATGTGTGATTCACAACACCTTCCTGGTCATGATGTGAAATAAATAGATGAAAATGAAAAAGTGGCCGATAGGGCCACTTTTGTTTAAATCGTTTGCGTAAGCTGAAACATATGCGCTTGTGACTAGGTTTGTGCTTACCAGAAAATCCACGCGAAAATAGCAAGCACGATAATCGAAGCAAAGTTCAGGTAGAAACCTGCACGCATCATTTCAGACTGTTTAATGTGACCAGATGCGAACACAATGGCGTTCGGTGGTGTTGCGACTGGCAACATGAAGGCACAGGAAGCGGCGACTGCAATCAAGGCTGATAGCACAACAGGAGAGACGCCAAGCGCTTCTGCGACGGTCGCAAATACAGGGACAAGCAAGGCGGCACTGGCCGTGTTACTGGCAAACTCAGTCAAG
>JBELME010000075.1:0-16310 GCA_042096095.1 Enterovibrio sp. | reverse complement strand
ATGAAGAAGAAGTGGCCGCCAAGCTGAAAGCGATTGCGGGTTACTGAAAGGGAACCTGAAGTTGCAACATAAATTCGGTATCGGTTTGTTCATGCCAACGCACGTCAAACCGATATCTGGCACTTCCGTCGACGGACTCGGTACCAAAGCTAAAATTCAATCCGTGATTCATTAACCACTCTTGTGTGCTCACACCATCAGAACCCAAGCTGTATTCTTCAAGTTCTTCGGGTTTCCAAACGCCGAATCCGTAATAACTGTTCCCCGCCTCCGCGGTGAGATAATTGGGTGCATCCAAACCATAACGCCAACCATCCCAAATATTAGGAAGCTCGACGTCTTCAACTCTCCATTCCATCAAATCAGATCGACGACCAAAATCGGTGTTTAGCTGATACTTACCACCGTCTGTAATGACGGTTTGTGATGATTCATGTTCGGGAGAATACGCTGCATGTAAAAGTGACGGCGTCACTAAAGTGCATAAAGTGAGGCTTGCACATACAAAGTGTTTCAACACAGTACAAAGATCCCGTAAATATCGAATATTGTTATTCTTTTAAAAAACGAAAACACCAAGTGATTTCATCACCAAAACACGTGGGTCTAATCAAAATCCTTCTTCGTTAATCGTCTTGCCAAAGTCGGCGTCGTTAAAGAAGACACGTCATCTCCCGCTACCAAGCGCTCTCGAATGTGCGTGCTTCGGACATTCACCGTTTCGGGGCAAGCCAAAATATTCCATCGCGCCATAATTTCTGCGGATTTGTGGAACTTTGAGAAGCTTAGGAAATTATCAGGCCCAAGCACAAACGTTAGTTCAGAAGTGGGATATTGGTTCTGAAGATGGTTCAACAACGCCCACGTTGTTACCGCCTCTCCCCCTGCTATATCCCTCTCATCCGAACACAGCATAATGTTATCCAGGGCTGCATCTTGAATAAATGCTGCTACCCACTGACAGCGCTTTTCAAAGTCCGCCATTTTCTTGCCCCATGCGTGTGCATAGTTTGGGACGAGTAAAACACGGTCGAAATGAGAGAGTCGCTGAATAACACTGAGATGACCAAGGCTCGGTGGGTTAAATGCGCTACCAAATATAGCAATTTGCTTGGGGGGATTCTTCTCAGTCATTTCAAAATGTTTATCAATTTGTTAGTAGTCCTTAATCTGACACAGTTCATGATCAAGGAGAAGTCGATTTACCTATTTTGAGGCTTCTTAGTGGCTCAACTGATGAATTAACGCACAAAACTGCAATGCTCGTTATTATTCTCTTTCTAAGTAACAAATAGCCAAGAAACTAAATTCCTTAAATTCTCGTATAAATCGTTCGTAATGACTGTTTTACCCATGAATGAACATGATTTTGTCGTCAAGATATTGCAAAATAGTCTGAATTGTTCAGCGAAAGCGAAAATGAGGAAACCCGCGAAATGGAACAAGCTATCCGCGCAGAGATGCAAGTACTCCCGTCAATTGACCCTGCCTTTGAAGTTGAGCGCCGTGTTAACTTTATCAAGAACCGACTCAAAGCCTCTTCCACACGTTCACTCGTGTTGGGCATCAGTGGCGGTGTGGATTCGTCAACCTGTGGTCGACTCGCACAATTGGCGGTGGATCAGCTAAATCAAGAAACCAGCACAACGGATTACCAGTTTATCGCTGTTCGCCTTCCTTATGGTATTCAGCAAGATGAGGACGAAGCGCAACTTGCACTTAGCTTCATTCAGCCGACACACTCAGTCAGCATTAACATTAAAGAGGGTGTTGACGGGCTACACGCGTCTTCCCTTTCAGCGCTAGCAAACACCGGTCTTATTCCACAAGACGACGCCAAAGTAGATTTCGTTAAAGGCAACGTTAAAGCCCGTGCTCGAATGGTTGCACAATACGAAATTGCAGGACTTGTTGGCGGCCTCGTGCTGGGTACTGACCATTCAGCGGAAAACATCACGGGTTTCTACACCAAGTTTGGCGACGGCGCTTGCGACCTTGCCCCTTTGTTTGGTTTGAGCAAACGCCAAGTCCGCCAGCTTGCGGCTTTCATGGGTGCGCCAGAATTGTTAGTGGTGAAAACACCGACAGCAGATTTGGAAGAATTGACACCGCAAAAAGCAGATGAAGATGCCCTTCAGCTGACTTACGATGAAATCGATGATTTCTTGGAAGGCAAGGATGTAGAAGCACGTGTCTCTGAGCGTTTAGTCTCTATCTACAAGATGACGCAACACAAACGCCAACCTATTCCGACGATTTACGACGACGAGTAATCGCTCATCAAGTAATAAGCCAAAACAAGAAACGCCTGTCTTACAACAGGCGTTTTTTACGTTTTTCGTTGTATAAACTGCGTTTTAAAATCGCGCGAGCTTGTCTCCCACCTCAATTAGCATGTCCAGCTCCCACCACACCATTTCACACATACCGTGTCGATACGCAGCTTTTCTAAATTCCGCATGTTCAGATTGATACATCACGAATTTGTCGGGGCTAAACAATCGGCAAGTTTTGACGTTCGCCAGTCGATCACACGCTTTGACAATGAGTGCGAGCTTTGCGGCATCTTCATTTTCGTCGAGTGATCGTAAACGGGCGTTCAGCTGCTGTTTGCGTGTTGCCCTATCGCTGGCAATCGGATCGGTGACATAGCTTACCGACAGTGCAATGAGTTCACCGAAGTCGTGAACGATTTCGTCGATGCTGGTTGTCGTGTCTTCAAGCACATCATGAAGCTGTGCGATGATCATGGCATTCATGCCAAACGGTTGAGCGAGGCGCTCTACATCATCCAAATGAACATGATAAGGAAATTCGCCATACCACTGTCCTTCATGGCGTGCACGAGCAAAAGTTCTGGCGAGTAGCAATCGATCGTTCAAGCGCATTCCCTACAAAGACGATGATTTAGAGATGTGTACCCAAGTAACCTAAACACACAGACTCATTCACGCTACAGGGTTTCACATCTTGCCGCTTAGGGGCGAAATAACGTAAAAGCCTCGCAGTTTCACGTCGAACGTGATGTAAAGCGCTGACGTTGTCATTGAAGTTGGATTGGGTATTGGTATGTGGCTAATTTTCCGACATTTTGAGGGGAATTGAAAAAGAAAACGGCCAATAAATTGGCCGTTTTCACATTAATCGTCTTTCTTCGCTGCTTCACGTTCGCGGATTTCATTAGCAACGATCATAATGGCTTCACCACTACTCATTCCTGTCGCCATTAATGCGTGAATTCGCTCAGCGGCTTCTTGTTGTTCACTGTGCGTTAGCGTCGGCATATTGTTCATTGGCGATCTCAAATCTATCAGTTAGGATGCCGCGTATTCTAATGCCGACTTAGGCAGTTGTCACTGTTCACCTTTCCAACTCACCATTTTTGTAACGTCTTAGAACATAAAGGCGAGCTGCGCCGACGCCCCATAGCTATTGGTATCAATGATCGACGCTGAAATATCAAAGTGCACAGTGTTAGCTGGGGACAAACCCAGACCCAAGGTTAAGGTGCTGTCTAGGGTGTCTTCTAGATCGTTGATATAACCGCCACGAAGTTGCGCCCAGCCCCATGCGTTAAACTCAGCACCGACACGAACGAGCTGTGTATTGTCTTTAATCTCTGGGCCAGACCCTGAAAAACGCGTCTGATCATTCAAATCGATGTCTAACGCGAAGGTCACAAGGTCAGTGACATAGGCAGTGCCCAGTGTAAAAAGCGGATCAACATGGTAGGTATATTCACGGGTACGGAAAGCCGTTTTGATTTCATTCGAAATCAGATTCTTACCGGCAAGCGCGACACGAAAAGGCCCGTTCTGCCATGCCACACCAATGTCCATGTTAAAGGCACTGTCTTCTGTGCGGTGTTCATCGGCATCCCAATCATCCAAATCGAAGTCGTCTACCGACACTTCATAGTGGTAGGTATACAGTTGTTGGGATTTTGGCGTCACGCCAACAGCGATCCGTTGCCCTGCCAATTCAACATTGCCAGCAAGGGCAAGACCCACGTCAACCACGCCAAATGCAAGAACACGGGCATTCGATGTCAGTGACGTAGAAGTACCATTTTCAATGGCTGAAATGTCAGAATCTGAAATTTCAGGAAGGACGATGGCTTCGGTATACCCTTTTACAAAGAAGTTACCCGAAACCGTATTGGTAGGGATGGCAATAGCACCACCAATACCGCCACTGACATACGCAATACGACCATCTAGGTTTCTCAACGCATTCGCGGTGTTGGTCTGGTTGTCCGAATTGGTCGGGTTGTTTTGGAAATTATCATACACATCGCCAAAGTCTTCGAGACCATCCACCAGCTCATCAGGGTCGCGAAATTGGATACCAATTGTCGGGAACAAAACGCCAAACGCGCTTGTTGGCTCTAGCGCTACCAGTGCCGGGTTGTGAAAACCTGCGGCCAAATAATCTGCGGCTGCAGTACCTGCGCCACCCATAGCATCAATACGCGCATCAACACTGTAGTTCGCGGCATATGTTGAGAAAGAAGCAAAAGCTACACTGAGCGCCACAATACTTTTTTTCATGATCTGAAATCCATCTCCAAGTACCAGTTACAAGCAATTGCGCCAAGGGAGCACACTGCCTAAGTTCTTTTACTGATACTAGTCGAGACGATTTGAGATGATGACGACGTGTCTCTAAGGTGTGACGCTATTCAAAGGTTAATACAGGAATTAAACACTGCGCTGAGCGTTTTGGAGAGATGATTCGGAGAAGTAACCTGAATATCATTCAGGTTACTTTATGAAATTTAGGGAGAAAGCGTGCGTAAATCTATGTCAGGAAGATCGATAGCACGGCCTATTCGTTGTACTTCTTCAAACAAAATCGCGCCCTGCCAACGGCGCTCTATCAGGGCCACTGTCAGCCAATATTGGCCATCAGTGACGTCAAGAACAGGCAAAGATGTTGGTAGGTTTTTGTCTTTTTCCTCAGACCAAATCGGTGCCGAATCGTCAGTATCTTGGCGATAAAGGTTCATCGAAAGGAAAGGTCTTGGGCACGACCCTTTTAGATCGGTCGGTGGCGATATTCGCCAACTGCGGCTGTCTTTCCAACTGATTTTTTGAATCGGCTCTGGCTGGCTCACGATCACCCATGAAGACCACACTTCACCCGTTAACGAGGTGAGCTCCAGCTTGTAGAGCCCCGACTTCACAGCACGGGATAGCCCTTCGATTTCTAACTTAAAATCGTTGGCTTTGTCTTTGGGCAAATCGACCAGCATTAATGGACGATCAGGCCAGGCCGAAAAAGAGACTTTGCCAATACCCTGTTTAGAGGTGCCATACAGAGAAAACTGATAGTAAACACGGTTTGGCGTTTGAACCGTCTCTCGGCGCACGACCACGCTTTGAAGCCAACTTGGCAACGAAAGCGTGCTCAGGCTCCGACCACAATCTTCATTGATCGCTAACGAAAGCAATTCTGCCAAATGGCGTTGTTCGGTGTCGTTCTTTACTTGTTGCCAAGCTTCAACCATGGCATCAAAACTGGCTGCTGTTTCACCTTCGAGCAATCGCTGATGTGCTGAGGTTAACGCATCAGAACCACTGAACCACGCCGCCGTTGCAGAGAACGACGTCATTAAGAAAAGGAAGAAACAAGCAAGCCTAAAAGTCATTGCACCTTCATGCGGTAGCCAACGCCACGCAACGTCTCGATTTCAATTTCAGGGAGTTTTTGGCGAAGCTGAAGTACGTGCGTATCCACCGTTCGCGTTGTTGGGTAATGGTTGTAACCCCACACTTGATCAAGCAATTCGTCACGCGTAAATACACGGCCAGCGTTTTTCGCCAAAAATGCTAACAGGTCAAACTCTGTGCGGGTTAAGATCACTTCACTCCCCGAACAAATCACACTGCGTTGTGCCATGTTAATGCGCAAAGTACCAACGATGATGTCATCTTCAGACACGCTATCGCCTTCCGTCACTGGGCGGCGTAAGTGCACGCGAATACGCGCAAGCAACTCGGCTTCAGCAAAGGGTTTGGTCATGTAATCTGTCGCACCTGAATCCAAACCGCCAACACGGTCGCGCACAGATACCATGGCTGTCAGCATGATAATCGGAACATCTTTGATCTTTTTCCAGTTAGGCAACCAATCCATTGAATCGCCTTCAGGCAATTGGCGATCAAGTACCACTAAGTCCGCATCCGCCCATAAAGCTTCCACTTTTTCAGCACAGTCGGCGTATAAACATTTGTAGCCATTTTGCTCCAGACTCGCCAATAGGCCGTCTGCTAAGTTTGCGTCATCCTCAACGAGCAGCAGTGTCGTTTGGGTCACAAGGTATCTCCAGAATAAACGTGGTAGGTGGTCCAACTAAGGTTAATTGCCCCCCCATCCTATCAATCATTGATTCAACGATCGTGAGGCCAAGGCCGAGGCCTTTTTCACTCACAAACGGTTTTCTTATTGTTTTCCAGTCTTTCGCGGATAACGGTCCTTCATCCTGTACTTTTATCGTCAGGAGACCGCCATTGATTTCCGCCATGACTTTAACCGGTGCAAGACCGTATTTCTTGGCATTACTTATCAAGTTATCAAGAGAGGTCGTTAGCCAATACACATTGACCGCGATTTCAGCGTCCTCTCCCACTATCAATTCAACTTCTCGCTCTTCACAAATGAAAGAAAGCCACTCCACATAGGAAGGAATGTGTTCGCGATAAAGTTGCTGTTGATTCGATTGAAGATAATCCTTACTGGCTTCAGCAAGTTGCTTCAATCGCATCGAATCTTCACATAGGCGTCGGAATTCATCATACAAAGGTTCTGGGAGACTATCGAATTTTCGACGAAAGCCTTCAACCGTCATCGACAAGCTCGCAATCGGTGTACGCAATTCATGCGTTAAAATCTGCAACACCAACATACGTTCTTGCATCAGGCGCCGTTTGATCGCCCAACGGTTAAATACCCAAACACCAAACCAGACTAAGTTAATCGCACCTAGCCCTAAAACAAGCTGCGACCAATAAGAAGGGGCACGCTCGATATTCCAACAAACATTACCGATACGCGATAAGCAGTAATTTTCAGATCCTGTCGATGCTATCAACAAATCCGCACGCCCAAGAGGCGCTAACCACTCTTCAGCAGAATAGATCTCGTAGTCACTACCTTGGCGAACCCACAATTCGTCACCAGAAAGTATAAATTCTGCGCCGCCATTCAGAGCATTAATGCCATTCTCAGACATCCTTTGTAACCGACCGAGCAATGTGTCTGGCGGGGATAATAAACGTTCCTTGATATGAAAGAAACGTAATAGATCATCACGCACATCCGGATACTTTTCGACGAACTTAGCAGCGTAACTTCCGCCACCCGGATGGATTAAATTAGAACGTGAAAACCAAACAGGCGGAAGACGGGTGTTAAAGCATAACGCCCGTGTAAAAACCAAAGGATCGGTAACAAGCGGACTCACCGGCCAAGGACCCTGACACTTTTCAGACGCTTGATAAAGACGCTTCAAATCTTTGAGTGGGTATGACGCCGACTGAGGAAGAAGACTGTCTGGTACCAACAGTGCTTTGGGGTAGTCGCTATGAATGGCATTGAGTTCGTAACTTGCGACAGGGTTTTCTTCCAATAGCGACGCTCTGAACGCATTTAGTTGTTCAGGGAAGGACGCCTCTGCCATCGCAAAACCGCTAACAGAGAGAAGAAAGGTAAGAAGAAACATTCGCATAGCGTGAGATTAGCACCAAAACATTTTGAAATGTCAGCATTTTGTAAGAGAGCGATACCATTGCTGACGTTTGCATAAAAAAAAGCCAGCAAGATGCTGGCTTTTTCGTCAATGACGTTTGTTTAGCGTTATATGCAGATTAGATTGCTTTAGAAATCGCATCTACTGATGCTTTTGCATCGCCGAACAACATCGCTGTGTTCTCTTTAAAGAACAGTGGGTTTTGAACACCCGCGTAACCTGTGTTCATTGAACGCTTAAAGACGATAACGTTTTTCGCATTCCACACTTCAAGGACAGGCATACCCGCGATTGGGCTGTTTGGATCTTCCATCGCTGCTGGATTAACCGTGTCGTTCGCGCCAATAACAAGCACAGTGTCTGTCTCAGGGAAGTCTTCGTTGATCTCGTCCATTTCTAGAACGATGTCATACGGTACTTTCGCTTCTGCCAGAAGTACGTTCATATGACCCGGTAGACGACCCGCTACTGGGTGAATACCAAAGCGAACATCGATGCCTTTCGCACGCAGTTTCTCAGTGATTTCGTGCACTGGGTATTGCGCTTGCGCAACCGCCATGCCGTATCCTGGAGTGATGATGACTGAGCGAGAATCTTTCAGCATTTCTGCTACATCTTCTGCGCTCACTTCACGGTGCTCACCTTCTTCTTCATCACTTGATACCGATACGGTTTGACCGAAGCCACCGGCGATAACACTGATGAATGAACGGTTCATTGCTTTACACATGATGTAAGACAGAATCGCACCCGAAGAACCGACCAACGCACCGGTTACAATCAGAAGATCGTTTGCCAGCATGAAACCCGCTGCCGCTGCTGCCCAACCCGAGTATGAGTTCAGCATCGACACAACCACTGGCATATCTGCGCCACCAATTGAGGCCACCAAGTGATAGCCAAATGCGAATGCAATCAACGTCATTACAATCAGAGCAAACATGCTGCCGTCTGCTTTCACGAAGTAAATCATGAGCGCTGTTGAGACTAAAATCGCAGCAAGGTTCCACTTATGTTTATGCGGAATGTTCAGTGCAGAAGAAGAGATGATGCCGCGCAGTTTACCGAATGCAACGATTGAACCCGTAAAGGTCACCGCACCGATGAACACGCCCAAGAACACCTCAACCATGTGGATGACATGCGCAGCATGAATCTCAGCAGGGTTCGCTAGGTTCACTGCTGGTGGCTCGATAAAACTGTTGTAGCCTACCAATACCGCAGCCAAACCTACGAAGCTATGAAGCACCGCAACCAGTTCTGGCATTTCAGTCATTTCCACGCGTTTTGCGTAGTAAATACCGATACCGCCACCAATGACCATTGCCACGATGATCCACGCGATACCTTGTGCCTCAGGACCAAAAATGGTCGCTATCAGCGCAATCGCCATACCTGCAATACCGAAGTAGTTACCTGTACGCGCAGACTCTTGTTTTGACAGACCAGCCAAACTCAAGATGAAAAAGAGAGCAGCTACAATATATGCCGCTTGTGTTAAACCTTCAGACATTATCGGCTACTCCTACTTATCTCTACGGAACATTTCAAGCATGCGCTTGGTAACAGTGAAACCGCCAAAAATGTTGATGCTCGCAATCAGAACGGCAATAAACGCGAGGAAAGAAACCACCCCATTGCCTTGACCGATTTGTAGAAGTGCACCAACAACGATAATGCCGGAAATCGCATTTGTTACTGACATCAACGGCGTATGAAGCGCATGTGTTACGTTCCAAACCACGTAATAACCAATCACACAAGCAAGGATAAATACGGTGAAGTGAGACAAGAATGCAGCAGGCGCAACAGAAGCGACCCAACCAAATGCACCTACAGCCGCAGCAAGGCCAACGACTTTTTTCACTGGAGACGTAGGTTCTTCAACTTTCTCAGCTTTTGCGGCAGGCTGTGCTTTTGGCTTCGCCTGCGGCTGTGCAGAAACTTGAATCGGAGGCGCAGGCCAGGTGACCTTCTTTGATGACGGTAACGCCACGAAGAACAACATCTTCAAAGTCGATGTCGATGTTGCCGTCTTTTTCTTTGCAAAGCAGCTTCATCAAGTTAACGAGGTTGGTACCATAGAGTTGTGAAGATTGGGTAGGAAGACGACCAACCATGTCGGTATAACCGATGATTTTTACGCCGTTGTCCGTTAGCACGACTTTGTCGGCTTCTGTGTATTCACAGTTACCACCATTTGCCGCTGCCAAGTCAACGATCACACTGCCCGCCTTCATTGAATCGACCATTTCTTTGGTGATCAACTTAGGTGCTGGACGACCCGGAATCAATGCTGTCGTGATGATGATATCAACGTCTTTCGCTTGCTCGGCATAGAGCTCAGCAGCTTTGCGATTAAAGTCATCAGACATTTCTTTCGCATAACCGTCACCGCTTCCCGCTTGTTCTTCAAAAGCCACTTGAAGGAAGTCAGCACCCATACTTTCGACCTGCTCTTTTACTTCAGGACGAACATCGAATGCGCGAACAATGGCACCAAGGCTACCTGCAGCCCCGATAGCTGCAAGACCAGCAACACCTGCACCCGCAACGAACACTTTCGCTGGTGGGACTTTACCTGCCGCCGTAATTTGACCCGTAAAGAAACGGCCAAACTCATGAGCCGCTTCAACAACAGCACGGTAACCCGCGATGTTTGCCATTGAGCTCAATGCATCCAAGGCTTGGGCGCGTGAAATACGTGGAACCGCATCCATCGCCAACACATTGATATTTTTGGCTGCAAGCTTCTCCATCAATGCTTCGTTTTGCGCAGGCCAAATGAAACTCACAAGTGTGGTGCCTACTTTTAGGCGCTCAAACTCGTCATTCCCTTCTACCGCAGCAGGGGCATTAACTTTGAAAATGATATCTGATTGCCAAACGGATTCGGCATCAACCACTTTGGCACCTGCTTGTTCAAAAGCAGTATTGTCAAAACTGGCAAGCAGACCTGCATCGCGTTCGACGACAACGTCGAAGCCCATTTTTAATAACTGTTCCACCGTTTTCGGTGTGGCAGCAACTCGCGTTTCATGCGCAAGTATTTCTTTTGGTACACCAATTTGCATAGTTAATCCCTGACTATTGGCAGTGTAAGTAAATCGTTTTTAACGAACTGAAAGCGCTTAATCAAGATATGTAGGAATAATACTAAAACAATCAATGATCAAAACGTGTTTACAGCCATACTAACGAGTTTCAGTAATAAAATAACGTAATTCAACCATGGACAGAGGTCAGACCTCTTATACTTTTTCCGCTTTAAACTATTGATTAAATTATCATTTAGCTCAAAGGCGCTCTTTCATCATTCCGAACAAGAACAAACAAGCATCAAGCTAGGTCTGTTTTTTGACCGAAATTTCGAAATTTTGCTTTTTTCTCGGTCAGTTAGCCAAACATTCTGTCGCCCATTTGATCGATAAACGTGTGGGCTTTTTGAAGCATGAGATCTTTCGCGCTTTCTTCACCTGGAAGTAAGTCTGAACGAATAAAAATATGCTCCTTTATTTCGCCATCCATTTCTTTGCATATACGTCCAGCAATTCGAAACTGTCCGCCTTCTGCTTTTGGCTCTGGATAAATAAGGTAGCCTTTGTACTCAGTTGGCTCAACAGCACTTTTCCCTTGTTCTTTGCTACCAAACAACCAATTAAATAGACCCACGTTAAATCACTCTTTTTTGTTGTCTTTGAATCATAGTGACGAACTGAGAACGCCTTGTCTAGCCTCTTTCCGCATGATGTTTAATCATGGCGAAATGCTATCACTCGTCGACATAATTATTTGTTCAATAAAGGAAATAGGCGGTGAGCGTGACGTTGATGAGAATAGTTAATCAATATGATAGACCATAAAAGTCTAAGAATAGAGAGAGATAAGTAGGTTTGAGAGTTAAGTGACAGCGTCACGTTAATATTCAACAAGTACAAAAAAGCGCTGGTTAAAAACCAACGCTTTTATCAATGATAGGTCTTCAATAAACCTAGCGGATCAGCCCGATGTCACGCTTGATGTGATCAGGTAAATCAGACGTTGAACGCAACGTTTGGTTTACTTGACGCGTATGCAAAATATCCATTGCATGGGCAAACAATCCTTTGAGAGAAACCGCATAGCTTTTTTGAGAGTTATCAACAGTAGTAACAACGTAACCGAAATCAACTGCCTGTGTCATTTTATGCTCGCTATGTGATTGACTTTACTGTGCAAATTCTAGTCATTTATTCGCATTGTTCATAATGACTATTTTTTCGACTTTGAATTAGATTATCTAATGCGAATGAATATTTAATACATACACAATCTTCATATTCACCTGTATAAACGCAATTTCTCACCCAAACTGAGCTCCATGAGACATTATTAATTTTTATTTATCATACTGATTACAATTTGATAGCATTTGGCTTTAACGATTCCTACTGAGGCTTCTTTGTTAGTATTTCTGAGTAAACATTCATCCACCCTTCTCGCATTGGCAGCAGTGTTCGGCTTTTTGCTTCCGGATTTATCTCAAGCCGTATTGCCTTTTCTGCCCTACATATTGTTCGTTCTAATGCTGTTTACCCTCATTGGTATCGATCAGCCTCTTCTCGTTAAAGCTTTATTTAAAAAAGAGGCGTGGCTTTACGCCTTACTGCATGGTGGCGTCACGACAGTGATCGTGGCGAGTATCGCGCTTGTCTTCAATGCAAGTTCAGCGTTATTGCTTGCGCTTACCGCCGTATGTGCCACGGGCAGCCTCTTCGCCACCCCAGCCATTGTTCGTTCCATGGGCTTTGAGCCGCTGAAAGCCATGGCATTTACCATTGCCAGCACCCTCATGATGCCCGTTGTGCTTTATATCAATCTGACGTTGTTCAGCGGCGACAACTTCGCGCTTGATATGAAAAGCTATTGTCTTCGATTGGCGGTCTTCATCTTCGGCCCAATGGGGTTGTCTTTCCTGATACACAAAAGCGTGTCGAAAAACCGTCTTACGCGTGTTCATGGCAAGTTGGCACAATTTACGGTGCTCTTGGTTTTCAGTTTTCCATTTGGACTGGCAGGTCAATATCGATGGCTGTGGAACAGTGATCGCGAATTTGCCATTGCGATGTTCTTTCTCGCATTAGCAATTTGCGTACTGTTTTTCATCGTGGGATTTGTTTGTTATCGAAAGCATGGAAAGGAAGAGGCATTTGTCGCTGCGATTACTGCAGGAAACAGGAATGTATTACTGACCTATTCCGTGGCGGGTGCATTCCTAGGACCACTTTATCTGCCACTTATCGGCGCATTACAGCTACCTACTTATATGCAGCCTATCGTTATTCGCTTTCTGCTTAAACGACATCAAAAGCTACAACGCACCTAACGGTGCTGGTTGATAGGAATGCTCGCCTTACCCTGCGATTGGAAGGCCCGCCTGCACGCATCGAGGCGGGAGCATTCTCACATGCCAGTGGCTGGAACGAAGTATACGAGTGACGCCCAAGCAACGATCCAAAAGGCAATTAATCCAAAATCTAACCAATCACGCTTTTCCACCATAGTATCCCCCTAAGGAAAGCCTGTTTTTGATATCGGCATGCCACGAAGAAACTTTACGTTTTCCAACACCCGTGAAACATTTTCCGATGATGCTGCCGTTAATTAGGTTTTCGGAGGAATGATTGACACTGCATGAACACGTCGCGTTGAGCGGCAAATATTCGCCGATTTGTTCCTCTACGCTTTTCTATGCAAAAAGCGGGCACACATTGCGCGAGAAGTGTTCAATGGGGAAGTAAAGCAATAGATGGCTTTAAGATTACGGAGAAGTCAGCTCCGTAATCTTAGGTATTCATGGAAGCATTCGGTGCTTAGTTCGATTCAGCACAAGGCACGTAGTATTGAAGCGTTTCTTGGGGTGCACGTAGGTTGTCGTTGGCTCGGGCATATTCAATAAAACTGTCCGACAAAATAACACCAATCGACACAGGCTGAGTGCCCAGGTTTTTCAAGGCGTCATACCCTTCCTTCCCTTGTGATGTGTAAGCAGACGACACGGCACGGTAGGTTTTCTCTAACGCAATATCGCGCCATTCCCCAGACACAAGCTGGTATTGAAGCTGAGTGATTCGCTGGCCTTCTGGCATGTTGCATTCATAGGTATACCGCAACCCAGCGGTATAAGGGAAACTGCCATCGCCCGTCCCTTCAACGCCATTGTTGGTGGCGTTATTGATCGCCCCTTCTAACGCGGCTTTGACTTGCGCGCCTGTGGGTTCATACACCATCAGATCGATGGCGAACGGCAACAGTCGCCCTGCGACATCTGCGGCGGTGAGTTTTCCTGCTTCAAGCGACACACGCACACCGCCCGCGTTGTGGATAGCAAAATCGACCCCATGACCGCGGATATTGGCGGAATAAAGCAAACCTTCACACACCAGCGGTGCAATTTGGCTCGGCCC
Source organism: Enterovibrio sp. (assembly GCA_042096095.1). Classification (GTDB taxonomy): domain Bacteria; phylum Pseudomonadota; class Gammaproteobacteria; order Enterobacterales; family Vibrionaceae; genus Enterovibrio. Next base: position 2,114 of record JBELME010000075.1, on the reverse strand, counting down.
TTTTTCGTCAGGGACACGAATATGGCGGAGTCGATCGGCCAATTTAGTGACAACGTCACTGCGCATAGCTAAGACGGCTGGACGGTACTCTGAGTTCAGCAAGGCTTTCACCTCTTTGTTACCACGACAGTGTAAAACATTCGATTGTTCAGCAAGATAGGTCTTTGCCGCATCAAAATCAAGCTCATCAAGTGCCGTATCCCAAGAGGCATCCAACGCCAAACCACGGCCGAGCATCAAGTAATTATCACCCGTGTGCGACAAAACATGACCATCACTGTCTAATGTGACATCAAGCTTGCCAATGGCTAAAGCATGACACCCAGCTTGCACCACCAGTGTGTTGTTAATTCTTCGGCCATAAGGTTCAGAATTGCCCAGTCCGACATTACTGAAATCCCCCTGCAAGACATGGCTGTGTCCACCCACAATCACAGAAAGACCCTCTACCTCTTCCGCCATTTTCAAATCTTGGTCATACCCAAGGTGGCTAAGCAGAACGATATTGCGGATCCCCAAGGTGCCACGAATGTAAGCAAGGGTATTCAACACCACCATTCTTGATTCGAGGAAAGGCGTGTCGGCATCTGGCATGGCGATTTGTGCCATTTTATCGATAGAAACACCAAAGATAGCCACTTGATGATCGCCGAACGTTTTCACCAGCACTTTCGCGCGCTGTTCTTGTGTATCGAAGTCATACAACAAGGGCTTTCCTTTTAGCGGGCAAGGCTTGTCCTGAATTTCTTGGCTTACATCCCAGTTGCCAGCCAGCAATGGGAAGGAGATGTGATCGAGGAATTTCGATACCGCGGCGTTGCCCAAATCCAATTCATGATTCCCCAACGCCATGGCATCGAGATCAAGCATGTTCAGCAATTTGGCGTTGGCATCGCCCTTGAAAAGGTTGTAGTACAAGGTGCCTTGAAAGCAGTCCCCAGCATGGAGGAATAAAAACGCATTCCCATCGCGTTCAGCATTTTCACGGAATTGTGTTGCCACCGTTTTGATACGTGCAAAACCGCCGCTTGTCGCATAGACACGCTTTTCCTGCCCTTTTACAGACAGCGAAACAGGTGTTGGCTCAAAATGGGAGTGCGTATCGTTGATGTGTGCAATTGAGAGCGTGAAATGAGTGACTTTAGGCATGATTCCCTTTGATGCAGTGCACAAAACGAGATGGTATCAGAATCTAAGCCTCGTTCACATACATCACATTTTAGTTAAACCATTTGCTTGCAGGGAGACATTAGCTTGATGGGTGAATCAATGCGCAAGAAAAAGCATCAGTACTTTAATCATCAATCCGAGGGACAAACTGATCATGGCGGCATACCACCACTTCAACTCGTCATTTGAAAGGCTTCGAACACGAAAAAGGACCACATTCACTTGATGCCAATTGTCCGTTCTCGCCGCATATTGAAACGCACAGCGCACCAGCATCACAATGCCAGAGACCAGTAAAACCGTTTCAACTGCCTGCGCGATAACCATCAGCACGCTTGAATTCTCTCTTTGTGGGTCATGTCTTGTTCAAATTAAACAAATGACCCGAAAACATTCAACGTTTTGTTTGGCTTTTGCGCCCTAGATGTGAAGGCACTTGCATCCCAACAAAAAGAGGAGCCAAGCTCCTCTTTACGATTTTACGCTGTTGATATGGTGTTTAGGCTGACCTAATCCGTCAGCACGCCGTTTTCATAATCACGCATGGCTTGATTAATCTCCTCCATGGTATTCATGACGAATGGACCATAATGCACCACAGGTTCGTTGATGGGTTCACCCGCCAGTATCAACACGCCCGCTTTTTTCTGTGCTTTGAGTGAAATGGTCTCACCTGCAGAAAGCTGCGCAAAATGCCCTTGAGGTATCGTCGTACCTTCAACATTAATATCACCGCGATAAACGAACAGGTTCACTTGATAGCGTTCGGATATATTCAGCCTGCGCGTTTCACCTTCCTTCGCGCGCCAATCAGCGACGACAGTTTCAACGCCCGTTTTTTGAAGTGGACCTGTTAGCGCATCATCGTTTTCGGTGAGGTTACCTGAAATCACACGAAGCAAGTTCTTGCTTGAACCGTACTCATTGATCTCTTCTGTCTGAAA
>JBELME010000074.1:0-16424 GCA_042096095.1 Enterovibrio sp. | reverse complement strand
ACTCTACGGCAAACAATTCATATTGAGAGAAAACAACCGTGTTTTTGAACTTTAAGATCCAAGGTGAAGGACAACCTTTATTGTTGATCCACGGACTTTTCGGCAGTTTAGATAATTTAGGTGGTTTGGCCCGTGTTTTAGCGGATCACTACAAGGTGTACCAGATTGATCTTCCCAATCATGGTCTCTCTCCGCGCAGTACCGATGTTACCTATTCTTCGCAAGCAAGTGCTGTGAGGGACTTCATTGATCAACAAGGCCTTAAACGTGTTTCTGTCGTGGGGCACTCCATGGGCGGAAAGGTTGCGATGGCGCTCGCAATAGTAAACCCTGATCTTGTTGATCAATTGGTCGTGATGGACATTGCTCCCGTCAAATATCCTGTAAGGCGTCATGATGCAGTACTCGCGGGTTTGAATGCCACCATACTTTCCCCGATAGCTAATAGAAAAGAAGCTGAACAAGCATTATCTCTCCATGTGAAAGAGCCCGGTGTTAGGCAATTTTTACTCAAATCACTCGCCAAACAAGAAGACGGGTATTTCGACTGGCGATTCAATGTTGCTGCATTAGAATCCAATTATGATGACATCACGGATTGGCCACTGGATGGGGTGTTTGACAAGAAAACCCTGTTTTTGAAAGGTGCAGAATCTGACTACATTTCTGCGGAGCACCGCGACAGCATTGAACGCCAATTTCCAAAGGCAAAAGCGCACGTTGTTGCAGGCACCGGACATTGGCTACACGCTGAAAAACCGGACACGGTTGCGCGTGTGATCACTCGCTTTTTAACAAAGTCAGAGCGTTAACAGTCCACTCTTTGTTGTGATATAGTGCGCGACGAATAATAGTTCCGAACGGAGGCGGGAATGCTGCACGAGCATTTCGAACTGCTCGAAAAGATTGGACTGGATCTGCTTTTTGCAGGCATTTTCTTTTTTATCGGCATGGCAATCAAGGACGTACTTAACGAAGGAAATGTACCCCCTTTTGGTCGACGTATCGTTTGGCTGGTACTTTTTCTTGGATGCGCAGGGTTTATCACTAAAGGCGTTATCCAATTGTTTTGGGAAGGAACAGGCATTGGCTGATTTAGCCGCCAACAAACCCAACTCAAACACAACAACGTTTCCGACAGTAAGAAGGCGCAGCCTTCTTCTACACTTAACATTTTGGGGTTGTGTGTATTGCACCCCGCTTAACAAAAAATAGGTACCCTCTATTATGGCGAGCGTAGGTCTCTTCTTTGGTAGCGATACAGGTAACACTGAAGCTATCGCCAAGATGATTCAAAAACAACTGGGTAAACAACTGGTCCACGTTCAGGACATCGCTAAAAGCAGCAAAGAAGACATCGATAACTTTGACCTTCTACTGCTTGGTATCCCAACATGGTACTACGGTGAAGCACAGTGTGATTGGGATGATTTCTTCCCAGAACTTGAGCAAGTAGATTTCTCAACCAAGCTGGTTGCGATTTTCGGCTGTGGTGACCAAGAAGACTACGCAGAGTACTTCTGTGATTCGATGGGCACAATCCGTGACATCGTTGAAACCAAAGGCGGCACCATCATTGGTCACTGGCCAACTGAAAGTTACGAGTTTGAAGCGTCTAAGGCACTTGTTGATGACAACCACTTTGTGGGTCTATGTGTTGATGAAGACCGTCAACCAGAGCTAACTGCTCAGCGCGTTGAAAACTGGGTGAAGCAAATTCACGAAGAAATGTGTCTTGCAGAGCTAGAAGGTTAAGCAAGAACATCTGCGAAAAACGCGCCGATGGCGCGTTTTTTTATGTCTATTTGTTTTCAGATTCTTTTCTATAATCTGGTTTTTTCCTCACATAAAGCACCCGACGAACCCGCGCTACTACGTCACCATCTTCATTCTTCACGTTCACAATAAACTCGGGAAAGACTTTATCTCCCCCAGCGGTTTGCTGCTTTATCGACGTGATGACATCTTCAGAAATGACAAAATCAGCAAACAAGGCTGACGCCCCTGGTTTAATAAAATTAATATCCGCTTCTTTGTCCCACACGAAATATTCTTCGCGCAAAATCCCCATCAGCATCAAGGTATAAATCGGATCCGTCATCGAAAATATGCTGCCACCATACTGAGTACGATTGGCATTTTTATTCCACCAGCGCAGTTTCAATCTCACTTGCGTCGCGCAAAAGTCATCGCTGATCGACAGTATTTTGATACCTGCTCCCCAAAAGGGCGGCCAGCAATTTAGCGCGAATTTCACAATCCGTGGTTTGTAGAGTTTGTACACAAGACTCCCCTTTCTGGTCTAACCAGTACTATCCTGCCACTTTTGTATTTCGACAACAAGCCGCAAAACCAAGCAATTAAGTCAGATATTTGGTCTATCCTACTAGCGGCGGCTTATCACATTTGTTACGCTACTTATCAATTTTCCCGTTCTCATTCACACTTAGGGAAAACGCAATTACGTAGGAAGAACCGGATGTCAGATAACAACAAGGCACTGAAAGACGCAGGATTAAAAGTCACCCTGCCGCGCTTAAAGATTTTAGAAGTCTTGCAACAGCCGGACTGTCAGCACATCAGCGCCGAAGACCTCTATAAGAAGCTTATTGATATTGGCGAAGAAATCGGCTTAGCTACTGTTTATCGCGTATTAAACCAATTCGACGATGCAGGGATTGTTACTCGTCACCATTTTGAAGGCGGTAAGTCCGTGTTCGAACTTGCTACTCAGCATCACCACGACCATCTCGTTTGTTTGGATTGTGGTAAAGTGATCGAATTTACCGACGAAACAATCGAACAGCGCCAGCGCGAAATCGCTACCCAATATAATGTGCGTCTAACCAACCACAGCCTGTACCTTTATGGCCACTGCATAGAGGGCGATTGCAAAGCAGATCCAAGTATTCATAACGACGAAGATTAATACCTTCGTTAAAAAGAACACAAAAAAACCGGAGCCTAGGATCCGGTTTTTTATTGTCATCAATATCTTCTTTTCAATTACTTGGCTTCGATTTTCGCCCAAGTATCACGAAGACCTACGGTACGGTTAAATACCAACGCTTCGCCCGTGCTGTCTTTACGATCAACACAGAAGTAACCCATACGCTCGAACTGGAACGCTTGTTCTGCACTTGCCGCTTTTAAGCTTGGCTCAACATAACCGCGGGTCACACTCAGTGATTCAGGATTGATGGTTGCTGCAAAATCCTCTGCGCCAGCTGGGTTTGCGATGGTGAACAAACGGTCATACAAACGAATTTCCGCTTCTACACCTGCATCCGCAGAAACCCAGTGGATAACGCCTTTTGGCTTGCGGCCGTCAGCAGGATCTTTACCCAAGGTTTCTGGGTCATAGGTACAGAAGATTGTAGTGATGTTGCCATCTTCATCTTTTTCACAACGCTCGGCTTTCACCATGTAAGCGTTACGCAGACGCACTTCTTTACCTAGAACAAGACGCTTGTACTTCTTGTTAGCTTCCTCCCGGAAGTCTTCACGCTCTATCCAAATCTCACGGCTAAATGGCACTTCGCGTTCACCCATTTCTGGTTTGTTCGGGTGATTCGGTGCGACCAATGTTTCAATCTCACCTTCTGCGTAGTTCTCGATCACGAGCTTAACAGGATCAAGCACAGCCATTGCACGTGGTGCGTTTTCGTTAAGGTCATCACGTACGCAAGATTCCAGTGAACTCATTTCAATGGTGTTGTCTTGCTTCGTCACACCAATGCGTTTACAGAATTCGCGGATTGATGCAGGCGTGTAACCACGACGACGCAAACCCGAAATCGTCGGCATGCGAGGATCATCCCAACCGTTAACCAAGTTTTCGCTTACAAGCTGGCTCAGTTTACGCTTCGACATCACGGTATACTCGAGATTCAGGCGACTGAACTCGTACTGACGTGGCTGACATTCAATGGTGATGTTGTCCAATACCCAATCGTAAAGACGACGGTTATCTTGGAACTCCAACGTACACAGGCTATGTGTAATGCCTTCAAGCGCATCTGAAATACAGTGCGTGAAGTCGTACATTGGGTAAATGCACCACTTGTCACCGGTTTGGTGGTGGTGAGCAAAACGCACGCGGTAGATAACCGGATCGCGCATCACCATAAACGGTGATGCCATATCGATTTTCGCACGCAGACACGCTTTACCTTCTTCAAAGCCACCGTTCTTCATTTTCTCGAACAGCGCAATGTTTTCTTCAACACTACGATCACGGTATGGGCTGTGCTTACCCGGCGCCGTCAAGGTGCCACGATATTCACGGATTTCATCAGGGCTCAGCTCTTCAACGTATGCCAAGCCTTTTTCAATCAACTCGACAGCATAGCCGTGTAAGCGATCGAAGTAATCAGATGAATAGCAAATCTCACCGTCCCATTGGAAACCTAACCAATTCACATCGTTCTTGATGGATTCAACGTACTCAATATCTTCTTTTTCTGGGTTGGTGTCGTCAAAACGAAGATTACACTGACCCTGGTAGTCTTTCGCGATACCGAAGTTCAAGCAGATAGATTTCGCATGGCCAATGTGCAAATAGCCATTTGGCTCAGGCGGGAAACGCGTGTGAACAGTTGCATGAGCACCATTCGCCAAATCTTTGTCGATGATTTGACGGATAAAGTTGCTTGGACGAGCCTCAGACTCACTCATCAAAAATACCTCGTAGGAAGAACCGAATTCGACATAACTTAAAAATAACGCCCAATAATCCCCGATCGTGGCTATTTACTCAACCACTACTGAACGCACCAAAGCCATTTGGACAAAAAAAAGCCCGCGAGACGCGGGCTTTGATGCTTTTCGAGGGAATTACAGAGAAACCGCACGACCTTCGCGTTGTTTATCTGCACTCAAAGCGCGCACTTTTACATTAACATTGCTGTCAATAGCCACTGGCGCTGAGTAGTCGATCCATGTCTTACCCGCATCAACAGAGTATTGAAGCGGTAGACCTGGCATGCTGATGTTCATGTGAAGCTTACCCGCGTCCAATTTAGCACCTGGAACTGGAATACGGTATTGAATGCCTGCGGCATCCAGCTTCGCCATTTCACGTTGGCCCATCACGTTTGCAAAGCGTGTCCAGTCTTGTAGCTGGGCATCTTTGTTCACGAAGTTGGTGTCTAGGTTGAAAGCTTTACCGACTTGGTAATCCAGTTCCCAGTCAGCTTTGTGCCATGCACGCTCAGCCGCTGCGATCACTCGTGGGAATACCATGTACTCGTACTGTGCATCAGTGCGAACCGTTTCACTCCAAAGCTGTGCAGATAGACCGTAGAAACCTTGATTGTGGTCAACAGTACCTTTACCGTTGAAACCATTGCCATCGCGATCTACTGACGTTTCAGCATTCTGAGGCAAGTTCTCTGGTGCAAAGCCAAACATCTTACGGGTATCCGTTGCACGGGTTGCCCAATAGTAACCACGTTCTTTCGGGTCAACTTCGTACGGCATGTCCATGTACACATAGTCAGGGTTAGACACGATCACATCGTAGCCTTTGCTTGCCCAATCATATGCTGACGCGTCGCCGCCCCAGTAAAGCACGTCCCAGAAGTTTACGCGGGTGTTTTCGGTCTCAAACGCTGAGGCATCTTTCGAGTACTTCAGGCCATCTTGCCATGCTTGGAAGTTTTCAATGCCGTGTGCATTTACAACACCACTTACGCGCTCTGCAAAGTAGCTTGGTAGGTGACCGAAGTCTGCCGCCGCGCCTTCAGCAATCATTTTTTGACACATTGGAGACTGAGCAAACGGTTTATCTTCTTTGCTCATGTCAATGTTACCTTTCCAAGCCACAGGCTCAGACGCATTGATATCTTGGAAGCCAGCATTCAACTTGATGTTTTTCGCTTCGTCACCACCAAAATGCCAGGTGTTTAGCGGCATACCCGCTTCTGCGTGCATCGCTTTCACTTCGGTGATCACTTTATCAACGAAACGAAGAGACGAATCCATACATGGATTGATGAAGCTGCGCTTGTCGTAAAGCTGAACCGTCGTAACGTTTGATGTATCCAATGGGTCCATCAGACGGAACTCTTCTGCTTTCGCTAGATCGCCTTGCTCTGCATATTTGGTGTAACGCGCTTCCATCGACACAACGGCTGCCCGAGAGTGCGCAGGCATGTCGATTTCTGGGATCACTTCAATGCCACGTGCTTTTGCATGACGTAGAATTTCTACGTAATCCGCTTTAGAGAAGAAACCCGAACCGAAGTTGTCAGTTGCAGGGCCTGAACCAAGCTGTGGTAGCAGACATGATGTCTCTGAAAGATCGTGACAACGGTTTGAACCCACATCAGTCAATTCTGGCAAGCCAGGGATCTCTAGACGCCAGCCTTCATCATCAGTCAAGTGCAGGTGAAGTTTGTTTAGCTTGTACGCCGCCATTTGATCAATGGTACGCAACATCGCTTCTTTTGAATGGAAGTTACGGCCCACATCGACCATCACACCGCGGTACTCAAAACGTGGGGCATCTTCAATCGCAACCATTGGCAGGGTTGCGTTCTCGCCTTTTTCTGTCAGCGCAAGCAGAGACTGAAGACCGTAGAAAGCACCCACGCTGTCGAAGCCTAATACCTCAACACCATTGGCGTTAATCGCAAGCTTGTATGCGCCCGATACTGCTTCTTCGTCGTTGAACGCTTTCTCATCCATTGTGATACTTAACGCAGTTTCGCCTTTGGTGTTTACACCCAGTAGCGCTGCACGCGCTTCAAATGCCGCTAGCTGTTCAACATCCAACGCGTTGTTACTAAGAGCAAAACCAGACGCGACGTTCAACTCGACTCTCATTTGACGCGTTTTCAGCGGTGTTGGGATAATTGCAACGTCGATAGCACTTTCAGACAGGGCTTCAACATCGCTGTTTTTCGCGAAGCGAGACGCCGCTGTCGCCAGAATGTTGTTGTCTTCAGGCGTGCGTTTCCATTTGTTGCCATCAATTTCTGCAACAAACGCATCAACGTTTTCAGTGTCTAGAGAGTCAATCACGCGTGGTGTTGCATCACCAGCAACCACATAGGCACGTGGCATGAAGTCGGTTTCAAACAATTGCCAGTATTCAGCAATCATCGGAATTTCAACGGTCTCGTCTTTCGCGAAACCTTTGAATGACGCAGTTGGAGCTAGCTCGTAGAGGTCGCCGGTAATGTGCTTGATGGTGAAATCTTCATTTGCTACGTCTAGAATCACGCGAATGCTGTGCAAATAGATACGCCAGTTGTTATCAGCAACGGCCTCACCTTCATTAACAACCGTCATGATAACGTTGTTACATGATGCCCACTCAGCGCCCATTGCCTGACACGCAAGACCTTCTTGCGCACCCTGGTTAGTTTGAACGTCATAACTGATGTCCAGTTGAGATGCCAATGCATCAACAACGTTTTGATCAGCAGATTGCTGTGGAATAACGCCACAACCTGCTAGGCCTGCTGCAATCGCAACAGAGAGAAATCCAAGCTTAAACGTCTTATTCATATACATTTTTCCTACGATTCGGCCGAAAAAGGCCCAAAAAAAGCCGACCCTGTTAAAGGCCGGCTAGATAACTAATTTGTCAGTAAATTAGATTATGGCAGTTTGACGTTCGTCAAATCTTCGCTGACGCCAACTTTTTTCATTTCGCCGGCAACGATTTCTGCTAGAGGACCCAAGATAACCTGTAGGTTGTTGGTGCCCAATTTAACAACGCCCATCGCACCAAGTGCTTTCAGCGTTTTCTCATCGATCTGGCTGCCATCTTTAACAGTCAGACGTAGACGAGTGATACATGCATCGATGTTGGTCAGGTTGTCGTGGCCACCCAGCGCTTTCAGGTATTGACGCGCTAGTTCACCCGTTTCTTTCGAACCAGTAACACCAGAAGTTGATTCTTCTTCTTCGTCTTCACGGCCTGGCGTTTTCAGGTCGAATTTAACGATAACGGCACGGAACACAGTGTAGTAAATCACTGAGAACACTGCACCTTGGACAATCAGCATGAACCAGTTAACGGCTAGCGGGTTACGCGTAGACAGAACCATATCAACAAGACCAGCTGAGAAGCCGAAACCTGCAATCCACTGCATTGAAGCTGCGATGTATACAGAGATACCCGTCAGCGCTGCGTGCAGTACATATAGGCCAGGCGCTAGGAACATGAATGAGAATTCTAGTGGCTCGGTAACACCCGTGAAGAAAGATGCCAAAGCAGCAGCGATCATGATAGATGCAACTTTCTCTTTGTTTTCTTTCTTAGCAGTGTGGTAAATAGCCAATGCCGCGCCTGGAAGACCAAACATCATGATTGGGAAGAAGCCCGCTTGGTACATACCTGTTACACCAACAGTCGCTGTACCTTCTGCGATAGACTTAGCGCCACCCAGGAAGTTAGGAATATCGTTAATGCCTGCAACGTCGAACCAGAATACTGAGTTCAGTGCGTGGTGCAGACCAACAGGGATCAGAAGACGGTTAAAGAATGCATATAGACCAGCACCTACTTCACCCATGCCCTGGATGCCTTCACCGAAGCTTACTAGACCACCGTATACGGTTGGCCATACGTACATCAGGATGAACGCAATGAAGATACCAGCGAAAGACGTCAGGATTGGTACAAGACGCTTACCAGAGAAGAACGCCAACGCTTTGTGAAGTTCAACTGAAGAGAAACGGTTGTACAGTTCAGCAGAAACGATACCAACCAAGATACCTACGAACTGGTTGTTGATTTTGCCGAATGCAGCTGGCACAGCGCTAGGGTCGATACCCTGGATTTGTGCAACAGCGCCCGGAGACAGAAGCGTGGTAACAACAAGGAAACCAACAAAACCAGATAGCGCAGCAGCACCATCTTTATCTTTAGACATACCGTACGCAACACCAACTGCGAACAGTACAGACATATTGTCGATAATTGCGGCGCCTGCTTTGATCAAGAAAGCTGCAAGTGCACTGTTAGCCCCCCAACCATTTGGATCAATCCAGTAACCAATACCCATTAAAATTGCAGCTGCAGGAAGCGTGGCGACCGGCACCATCAATGCTTTACCTACTTTTTGAAAATACCCAAGAATATTCACCTTTGTTCCCCCTATAGTGGTTCTTTCTCAGATGTAGAATGACAACATGGGACTTTTTTTGCTATCCAATGTGAGTCAGTCGCAGTTTATTCCATTAATTTCGCCCCGCAAATTAAAACATAGGCAAATGTGATTATGGTCACTCAAAACAATAGAAGATCGGGTTTTTTGCTAGCACGCTCATAAAACTTATTTTATGATGAAAAGTAAGATATAATTACACTATTATACGTAGTCAGATTCCGAATTAACCTAGAGGTGTCCCATGAGACTTATCCCTTTACAAACCGCACATGAAGTAGGCCTTTGGTCAGCACGCTATATCGTTGATGCAATTAATAAATTTGCCCCAACGGAAGATCGTCCGTTTGTTCTAGGTTTGCCGACTGGTGGCACCCCACTGAACACGTATAAGCAGCTGATTAACCTTCATAAGCAAGGCGAAGTAAGCTTTCAAAACGTGGTAACATTCAACATGGACGAGTACTGCGGCATTCCTGCAGACCACCCAGAATCTTACCGTAGCTTCATGTTTAACAACTTCTTTAATCACGTTGATATTAAGGAAGAAAACATCAACCTTCTAAATGGTAATGCTGAAGATCACCTGGTTGAATGCAAACGCTACGAAGATAAGATCAAGTCTTACGGCAAGATCAACCTGTTCATGGGTGGTATCGGCAACGACGGTCACATTGCGTTCAACGAGCCAGCATCTTCTTTGTCTTCACGTACTCGCATTAAGACACTGACTGAAGATACGCGCATCGCGAACTCTCGTTTCTTCGATAACGACATCAACCAAGTACCAAGACATGCATTGACCATTGGTGTTGGTACACTGTTAGATGCAGAAGAAGTAATGATCCTAATCACCGGCCACAACAAAGCGTTGGCTCTGCAAGCTGCTGTTGAAGGTTCTGTAAACCATTTGTGGACAGTGTCTGCCCTTCAGTTGCATCCTAAAGCACTGATGGTCTGTGATGACCCATCAACTGCTGAGCTGAAAGTGAAGACCGTTAAGTACTTCCAAGAGCTAGAAGCACAAAACATTAACAACCTGTAAGGTAGGGAAGTATTCATGTACGCACTGACTAACTGCCGTGTATTCACAGGTAGCGACGTGCTGGACAATCATGCCGTCATCGTTGATGGCGGTCTTATCCAGACAGTTTGCCCAGAAAATGAATTGCCAAAAGGCATTGAGACGCGCTCATTAGGTGGCGCGTACCTAAGCCCAGGGTTTATCGATCTGCAACTTAATGGTTGTGGCGGTGTAATGTTCAACGATGAAGTGACGGCTGAAACCATCCGCACTATGCATTTGGCTAACCTAAAGTCAGGGTGCACCAGCTTCCTGCCTACGCTTATCACGTCTTCTGATGAAGACATGAAGGCATCTGTGAGTGCGATTCGTGAATATCAAGCCAAATACGCTAACCAAGCGCTGGGTCTGCACCTTGAAGGTCCATACCTAAACGTCGCGAAAAAAGGAATCCACAGCGTCGATTTCATTCGCCGTTCTGACGATGCAATGATTGACTTCATTGCAGCAAACGCAGATGTCGTGACCAAAGTCACCTTGGCGCCTGAACTGACGCCTGATGAGCATATTCGTCTGCTGTCAGATGCAGGTATCGTGGTGTCTGCTGGCCACACTAACGCAAGCTACGTTGAAGCGCGTAAAGGGTTCCGCGCGGGTATTACCTTCGCAACGCATCTGTTCAACGCGATGACACCTATCGCTGGCCGCGAGCCAGGCATGGTTGGCGCTATCTACGATACGCCTGACGTTTATACGGGTGTAATTGCAGATGGTTTCCACGTTGACTATGCAAACATTCGCATTGCCCACAAACTGAAAGGTGAAAAACTGGTTCTTGTTACTGATGCAGCAGCGCCTGCAGGAGCAGACATGGATCACTTTATTTTTGTAGGTAAGAAAGTATATTACCGTGATGGCAAGTGTGTTGATGAGAATGGCACACTTGGTGGTTCGGCATTGACGATGATTGAAGCAGTTCAAAACTCTGTCGAACATGTAGGCATCGCTTTAGACGAAGTGATCCGCATGGCAACCTTGTATCCTGCCCGAGCTATCGGCATGGACGACAAGCTAGGGGCTATCCAACCTGGATACGTCGCTAACCTGACCGTGTTTGATCGCGATTTTAACGTTAAAGCGACGGTAGTTAACGGCGAATACTCAATGAACTAGGACATTTATGACAGGCGGACAAATTGGTAACGTAGATCTGGTTAAACAGTTAAACGGTGCCGCCGTTTATCGACTTATCGACCAACAAGGGCCGATTTCACGTATTCAAATTGCTGATGTGAGCAGCCTCGCGCCAGCAAGTGTTACCAAAATTACCCGTCAGTTACTTGAGCGCGGCTTGATAAAAGAAGTCGCGCAACAAGCGTCCACAGGTGGTCGACGAGCTATCTCGCTGACCACTGAATGCGCTCCTTTCCATTCCCTCGCTGTCCGTTTAGGGCGTGACCGAATCGAAATCTCTTTGTTTGATTTGTCAGGCCGATTACTGGGCCAGCATGACGAACTCTTCCAATACGAAGACCAAGATTCGCTTATTGAAGGCCTACTGAGCAGACTTCACAGCTTTCTTGCCGCTCAACAACATATCGTCCGTGAACTCATTGCTGTTGCGATCTCATTGCCCGGCCTTGTCGATCCTGAAGCGGGTGTTGTTGAATACATGCCCAATATCTCTATCGACAATTTGCCGCTAAGTGACTTAATTCGCGATGAATTTGGTGTTCAATGCTTCATCGGGAATGACACCCGCGGTCAAGCCCTCGCTGAACATTATTTCGGAGTGAGTAAAAATTACTTTGATACCCTGCTCGTCAGTGTTCATAACGGTGCAGGTGCAGGTATTATCGTCAATGGCCAGGTCTTCTTAGGGTATAACCGCAACGTGGGTGAGATTGGTCATATTCAAATCGACCCGCTGGGTAAGAAGTGTCAGTGTGGTAATTTCGGCTGTTTGGAAACGGTAGCATCAAACCCAGCCATCATCGAGCATGCGCAGCAATTGCTCGCCCAGGGCCACGAAAGCATGCTGCAGGGCAAAAAAGAATTGGATGTGTCTGATATCTGTCGCGCGGCTGTCGCTGGCGATGAACTCGCACGTCAAGTGTTGGTGAAGGTGGGTAATCACCTTGGTAAGGCCATTGCGATGACCATCAACTTGTTCAACCCACAGCAAATTGTTATCTCGGGTGAAATAACAGAAGCTGAGAGCGTGGTTTTCCCTGCTATTCAGCGCTGTGTTGAAAACCAATCGTTGAAAACGTTCCATCAGAACCTGCCTATCGTTGCTGCGGGCTTATCTTCAACACCAACACTCGGCGCGTTTGCACTGGTGAAACGTGCCATGCTTAATGGCGCGCTATTGCAAAGACTGTTGGAAGACTGAACATAATGAACACTTAGGCGTTCCAGCGCGCTTCGCACCATTAAAAGTCCATAAGGTTCACTTATGGACTTTTTGTTTTTGGGCTGTCGCATCCATCTAACCTTCTGACAAAACTCCCCCTTCACACTGTGTAACCAATTAAACACGATAATTCCCCAGTTTTATTCCTGATTGCTGGCTCTCAAATATGCATTTGCTTTATCATGAGCAAATAAAACCTTAAGCAAATCCGCTTATTACTGAGAGAATTCCCTCTCTTGGTTAGCACTCGCGCACCTACGACAGACAGTTAAAAGGAAAAACGCTCGCTTTATGGATCTGATCATTATCGCCGTCGCTTTTGTTAGCGGATTTCTCATGCTGCGCTGCCACATGCCACCATTGGTTGGTTTTCTTATTGCGGGCTTCGGTCTGAACGCTGCAGGTTATGCATCTACTCCACTCATTCAAACGCTTGCCGATCTTGGTGTCACCCTGCTCTTGTTTAGTATTGGTTTAAAACTTGATGTTAAATCACTGCTGAATCGCGAAATCTGGCTTGGAGCATCTGTCCATAATGTGCTCACAACAGCCGTTTTCACCCTCTGTTTACTTGTTTTCAAAACCCTAGGTTTAAGTGCTTTCTCATCGCTTGCGCTGAACGAGATCGTGCTAATTGCTTTTGCCCTCTCCTTCTCTAGCACTGTATTTGCCATCAAAGCGCTTCAAGAAAAAGGCGAAATGAATGCCACTTACGGCTCACTCGCCATCGGCGTTCTGATCATGCAGGACATTTTCGCCGTTGTGTTCCTAACAGCGACTTCAGGCAAGGTGCCTGGCATTGAGGCTTTGGTGCTATTTGCGTTACCACTTCTTCGGCCTGTGTTGTTCAGATTGCTTGATAAGGCGGGACACGGTGAAGTCTTAGTACTGTACGGCATCTTCCTGGCACTGGTTGCAGGTGCAGGCCTGTTTGACGCGGTAGGGATGAAAGCGGATTTGGGGGCGTTGATCCTCGGCATGATGATGGCGGGCCATTCACGCGCTTCTGAAATGGCCAAGTCGCTGTTCAACCTCAAGGAACTCTTTTTGGTCTGCTTTTTCCTCAATATTGGGCTTTCAGAGCAGCCCACCGTTGAAGGCTTCCTGATCGCGATCTTGTTTATGCTGATACTCCCTCTCAAAGGGTTATTGTATTACGGCGTATTCAACAGCTTTAAGTTCCGCGTAAGAACCTCATTATTTGCGTCTTTAACACTGTTTAACTATAGCGAGTTTGGCCTCATTGTCGGCGGTATAGCCTACAAAATGGGCTTTATGCCCGGCAGTATACTCGTCGCATTGGCCATCGCTGTGTCGCTTTCCTTCGTAATTGCAGCGCCGCTGAACACATTTAGCCACAAGATCTATACCCATGCATCGAAACGATTCCATGACCCTAACCCAGAAAAGATTCACCATAATGATCAACTGATCGACCTTGGTCATGCCTCTATCGTTATCTTAGGCATGGGCCGCATTGGCAGCGGTGCCTATGATGAGTTGGCAGATGCTTTTCCCGGTAAAGTGCTTGGCATTGAAGCGCGTGATGAATCGGTTGCACTCCACAAGGAAGCAGGCCGACACGTTATCCAAGGTAACGCCACTGACCCCGATTTTTGGTCACGAGTCACCTCCTCACAGCACATTGAACTCATTTTATTAGCCATGCCGCATAGCCAAGCAAATACCATCGCGATGGAACAGATTCATCAATTAGGATTTAACGGTAAAGTCGCCGCGATAGCGAAGTACGGTGATGAAATAGAATTGCTCAAGTCTCTCGGCGTGGACGAGGCCTATAACATCTATTGCGAAGCAGGAGCAGGCTTTGCTCGCCACGTGAAAGATCAGCTCATCGCTAATGAGCGATAACATACGCTAACGTGCGTCTTTTCGTTCATCACGCGCGAACTGTTCAAAAAACGTACAACAATTAACGTTTATTCACCAAATAGGCCATTTTTCCGAATAGATTAAAATCAAGTTTCCAGTTTTCTATTTTTTTCTCCACAACTAGTTGCTTTTTTTATTCAAATTGGCAAATTGGGGGCAACAAAGATTTAAATGACGCACGACATCGTTGCGAAGGGAAGTAAGAGAGGGATTTATGTGTTCTGTATTTGGCATTCTGGATATTAAGTCAGATGCATCGGCGCTTCGTCAATCAGCGCTGGAAATGTCTAAAAAGCTCCGCCACCGTGGCCCTGACTGGTCAGGTATTTATTCATCAGACAACGCGATTCTTGCGCACGAGCGTCTCGCGATTGTTGGTCTAAACAGTGGCGCTCAACCCCTTTATAGCCCTGACAAAAAACACATCCTCGCGGTCAACGGCGAAATTTACAACCACAAAGAAATCCGTGCGCGTTATGAAGACAAGTATGACTTCCAAACAGATTCTGACTGTGAAGTGATCCTTGCGCTATACCAAGACATGGGCGAAGACCTACTCGAAGAGCTAAACGGTATTTTCGCGTTCGTTCTTTACGATGAAGAAAAAGATACTTACCTCATTGGTCGCGACCACATCGGCATTATCCCGCTTTACCAAGGCCACGATGAGCACGGCAACTTCTATGTAGCGTCTGAAATGAAAGCGCTGGTACCTGTGTGCAAAACCATCAGCGAGTTTCCTCCTGGTTCATACCTTCGTTCAGGTGATACTGAAGCACACCGTTACTACGTACGTGATTGGAACGAATACGCCGCGGTGCAAGGTAACACCACCAGCAAAGAAGATCTCACCAAAGCGCTTGAAGATGCCGTTAAGCGTCAGTTAATGACCGATGTGCCTTACGGTGTATTACTATCAGGTGGCTTGGATTCATCCATCACGTCTGCGGTTGCGAAGCGCTTTGCTGCAATGCGTGTTGAAGACGATGGTCAATCAGAAGCTTGGTGGCCACAACTGCACTCGTTTGCTGTTGGCCTTGAAGGTGCGCCAGACTTGAAAGCTGCGCGTGAAGTGGCAGACCAGATTGGTACGGTTCACCACGAAATGACCTACACCATTCAAGAAGGTCTTGATGCGATTCGCGATGTGATTTACCACATTGAAACATACGACGTCACGACCATTCGCGCTTCAACGCCAATGTACTTGATGGGCCGTAAAATCAAAGCGATGGGCATCAAAATGGTGCTTTCTGGCGAAGGGGCTGATGAGATCTTCGGCGGCTACTTATACTTCCATAAAGCGCCTAACGCGAAAGAGTTCCACGAAGAAACCGTTCGTAAACTGCTCGCATTGAACATGTTTGACTGTGCCCGTGCGAACAAGTCTTTGGCAGCATGGGGTGTTGAAGGCCGCGTACCTTTCCTCGATAAAGAATTTATCGACGTGGCGATGCGCCTGAACCCTGAAGATAAGATGTGTGGTAACGGCAAAATGGAAAAACACATTTTGCGCGAGTGTTTTGAACACTACCTCCCTGCATCTATCGCATGGCGTCAAAAAGAGCAATTCTCTGACGGCGTTGGCTACAGCTGGATTGATACTCTAAAGGCCGTCGCTGAAGAGAAAGTCACAGACCAACAAATGGAAACTGCCCAGTTCCGTTTCCCTTACAACACACCAACCACAAAAGAAGGTTACGCATACCGCGAGATCTTTGAAGAGTTGTTCCCGCTACCAAGCGCAGCGGAATGTGTGCCTGGTGGCCCGTCAATCGCTTGTTCAAGCGCGAAAGCCATCGAGTGGGATGAGAGCTTCAAAAACGCAGCAGACCCTTCTGGTCGCGCCGTCGCCGCCGTTCACAACGAAGCCTACAACAAGGGCTAAGAACGAGAAGCACTCAAAAACAAAAAACCGCCATCAATGGCGGTTTTTTATACCTGAGAAATCTCTACTCAGAGGGTACTT
>JBELME010000073.1:0-16466 GCA_042096095.1 Enterovibrio sp. | reverse complement strand
ATGTGCTCTAACCAACTGAGCTACGTAGCCATCTTTTTCGTTCAGGGTCATGCCCTGAGTGCGGGGCGCATTATGCGAAGAACCCAGGGTGTCGTCAACCTTTTTTCCATGCTTTTTTTATCATATTGGTGACTTCGCTGTGATTTTGAGCAGGGGGAGGTGTTTTCTTATTCATTTGAGCTGCAAATGGCGAAACTAGGGAGATCTAAAACGAAAAAAGCTGGCAAAAGCCAGCTTTTAAAATCGCGTTAACGATGGGTGTTAAACGTTAAAGCGGAAGTGGATAACATCGCCATCTTTAACAATGTACTCTTTACCTTCCAAACGCCATTTACCCGCGACTTTCGCGCCAGCTTCACCGTTGTTGTCGATGAAATCGTTGTAGCCAATGATTTCAGCACGGATAAAGCCTTTTTCGAAGTCGGTGTGGATTTTACCAGCCGCTTGTGGCGCAGTCGCACCCACTGGAACAGTCCATGCACGGACTTCTTTCACGCCAGCGGTGAAGTAAGTTTGTAGTGTCAGTAGCTCATAACCTGAACGAATAACGCGGTTAAGACCTGGCTCTTCTAGACCCATTTCTTCAAGAAAAACAGCCGCTTCATCAGCATCTAGCTCAGAAAGCTCGCCTTCGATTTCTGCACAAACAGCAACAACCGTTGCGTTCTCTGCTGCAGCAATCTCGCGCACTTTGTCGAGGTATGGGTTGTTTTCGAAACCGTCATCGTTCACGTTCGCGATGTACATGGTTGGTTTCATGGTCAAGAAGTTCAGGTAATCAATCGCTGCTTTTTCTTCTTTAGTCAGCTCAACCGAACGCAGCATGTTGCCTTCTTCCAATACTGGAAGCAGCTTTTCAAGTACTGCAATTTCAATTTTCGCATCACGATCGCCGCCTTTCGCTTTCTTCGCTTGGCGTTGTATTGCGCGCTCACACGCTTCAAGGTCAGCCAGTGCTAGCTCGGTGTTGATCACTTCGATGTCGTCAGCGGGATCAACTTTACCTGCTACGTGGATAATGTTGTCGTTTTCAAAACAACGAACAACGTGACCAATCGCATCGGTTTCACGGATGTTTGCTAGGAATTTGTTACCTAGACCTTCACCTTTTGACGCGCCTGCAACCAGACCTGCGATGTCTACGAATTCCATCGTGGTTGGCAGAATACGTTGAGGGTTAACGATTTTTGCCAGTGCATCCAAGCGAAGATCCGGCACAGGTACCACACCCGTGTTTGGTTCAATGGTACAGAACGGGAAGTTTGCCGCTTCGATACCGGCTTTCGTCAGAGCGTTGAACAGTGTTGATTTACCTACGTTTGGCAAGCCAACGATACCGCATTTAAAACCCATGAGATGGTAACCTTTCGTTTATGGCGCTATTGCGCTTTAAATGTATGAAGGCGGTTTTGCGCCTTGGCCAAATCGTCTTTGAGCAAAATGTCGATACAGCGTACCGCTTCATCAACTGCTTGTTCGATTTGGCTTTGTTCGTTTGCAGGCGCTTTGGTTAATACAAACCCTGCAACTTTGTCTTTGTGACCGGGATGCCCGATCCCAATTCGAAGACGGTAGAATTCTTTGTTGTTGCCCATTTTACTGATGATGTCGCGAAGACCATTGTGACCGCCATGGCCACCGCCTTTCTTAAATTTAGCGACACCCTGAGGCAAGTCTAGCTCGTCATGGGCAACCATAATTTCTTCTGGCTTAATCTGGAAGAATTTCGCCAGTGGTGCCACGGCCTTGCCCGATAGGTTCATAAAGGTTGTCGGGATCAACAAGCGGAGATCTTCACCACCGATGCTGATTCTGGCAGTCAGCCCAAAGTACTTTTTGTCTTCTTTGAGTTGCACGTTATGAATACGGGCTAACTCTTCGACTACCCAAGCGCCCGCATTGTGGCGGGTTTTTGCATATTCTGGCCCTGGATTAGCCAGCCCCACTAAAAGGCGAATTTGGTCGCTCACGATGAGATTCTCGTTGTTATTGTTTAACACGTCAGGCGCGAGGAAGTCCCGAGAGGCTCACTCGTCAGCGCTAAAGGCGGCATATCCTACCACTATACCCAAGCAACTTGAAGATGCAGGACATGGCGAGATGGACTGCGGATAGCGCCAGAAACAAAAACGCCCTGCATGAGCAGGGCGTTTTTTCTCGTAAGTATTCGATTAATCGAACATTGCTGAGATTGATTCTTCGTTGCTGATACGGCGAATAGCTTCAGCCAGCATGCCAGACAGGGTCAGTTGAGAAACACGACCTGTTGCTTGCATTTCAGCAGTCAGTGGGATGGAGTCGGTTACGATAACTTCGTCAATCACTGATTCTTTGATGTTTTGTGGCGCGTTGCCAGAGAACACTGCGTGGGTTGCGTATGCGAATACACGCTTCGCGCCACGGTTTTTCAGTGCTTCTGCTGCTTTACACAGTGTGCCACCAGTGTCGATCATGTCATCAACGATGATGCAGTCACGGCCTTCAACGTCACCGATAAGGTGCATAACCTGAGAAACGTTCGCACGTGGACGGCGTTTGTCGATGATCGCGATGTCTGTGTCATCCAGAAGTTTTGCCGTTGCACGCGCACGTACAACACCACCGATGTCTGGAGAAACAACAACAGGATCTTCCAGTTTCTTCGCCAGCATGTCTTCCAACAGAACAGGGGTACCGAAGATGTTGTCTACTGGTACGTCGAAGAAGCCTTGGATTTGCTCTGCATGCAGGTCAACCGTCAATACGCGGTCAACACCCACGTTTGACAGGAAGTCTGCGATAACTTTTGCAGTGATTGGCACACGCGCTGAACGAACACGACGGTCCTGACGAGCATAACCAAAGTAAGGAATAACAGCAGTGATTCGGCCAGCTGATGCGCGACGCAGTGCGTCGATCATCACAACCAATTCCATTAGGTTGTCATTGGTTGGCGCACACGTCGACTGGATAACGAATACGTCGCTACCCCGTACGTTTTCATTGATTTGTACACACACTTCTCCGTCAGAAAAACGGCTAACGGTTGCGTCACCTAGTGACATATATAGGCGATTCGCGATGCGTTGGGCGAGTACAGGCGTTGCATTACCAGCAAACAGCTTCATATCAGGCACGGTGGAAAACCTCGGGGTTGTATCCATTGATTTTTGTCTGTCTCACTGGGTTTGTTCGTTCAGCGTGGTTACAAGCGGTGATGTATTCACACCTTTCGCGACGAATCCAGAAAGCCAGTCGGGCAATTTGTTTAATGTTGAACGAGCCGCTGCTTCATTTTCGAATTCCGCGAAGACGCAGGCGCCCGTTCCGGTCAATCTTGACGGCGCGTATTCTAGCAGCCACGAAATAGCCTTATCAACCTCTGGAAACAACTCTCTCACTATCTTTTCGCAATCGTTTTCGTAATTTCCTGCCAAGAGCGCATTTAGTGAGCGCTTCGGCGTGTCGCGAGTCAGGTGAGGGTGACCAAAAATTTTTGCTGTTTCGATGCTTACGTCCGGTTTAGCAACTATATACCATTTCTCTTCAGCGTAGGCAGGTTGAAGCAATTCGCCAACCCCTTCTGCGAAAGCAGTCACGCCACGAACGAACACGGGTACATCAGCGCCTAGCGCCAAGCCCATCTCTGCCAGTTCGTCAGTTGAGCGACCTGTGTTCCAAAGGTGATTGAGTGCAACGAGGGTGGTGGCGGCATTCGATGAACCGCCGCCTAACCCGCCGCCCATTGGCAGCACTTTATTGACATGAATATGCGCACCGAGTGAGTGTGATGCGTTACTTTTCAATGCCATGGCGGCGCGGTAAATCAAATTGCTTTCTACCGGCACACCTTCAATGTCTGGTGATAAGGTCACTTTGCCTGTTTCATTGGGCGTGATAGTGAGTGTGTCGCCGTAATCGAGAAATTGGAACAGGGTTTGTAAATCGTGGTAGCCGTTTTCTCGTTGACCCGTGATGTAGAGAAAAAGGTTGAGTTTGGGAGGTGATGGCCATACCGAACGTGTTTGACTCATTGTGTGTATTTCCAATTGGCGATCACCAGATTCACTTTTTGATCGTTCTGGTTCATTTTGATTTTTGCAGGTAGCAAGCTGTCGGTTGCCGCATCATAAGCTTGGTAATCCAGCTGCCAACCCGGTTTATTGGTTGAGGCATCGTTTTCTGATAAGAAAGCAAGACGGTTGTCTGCACCGAGTGTGAAATCGTTCGTGTCGGCGGGCAGACCTTTAATCCACTGCGTCATGTCATTAACTGGCAGCGCAATGCCCGTGAGTTTTTGTAATAGGCTTGCGGCATCGCGTCCGATATAACGTTGCCCCTCATTGTCCACCAAAATGGCACCTTTTGGGGTGGCATCAAGTTTTAATAAGGTGGAACCGAGAAAATTAGTGAGACGTAATGACATAGAATCGCCATTTTGCTCCCAGACAAAATTCGCGGAGACACGTTGCGCAGGGCTGATGAAGGCCACTTTTCCTTTCGCGGTGAACTGGGTAATGTCCAACAGGGTTTGTTCGTGTGTTTCCCATTCCGTCATTGGCGCGGGTTTGGTCGCACAAGCGGATAGCCCTAAAACGCTTACAATGAGCAATAAAGTGTGGAAGAAATGCTTGACGTTTCGGGTCATGGTTATGCTCCGCATACCTTTATCATCATGAAAATAATGGCCTAGTATATCTCAAGATGCAGTGTGTAAGCAGCTTTGCTAATAGGAAGACTTCATCATTCTTAGTTATGGGTTAGTCATGATTTAGACCAAATCTTCATAGGCTTAACGATGATGTGAAAGCAAAAAGCCAAGTATCTTTGTGTAGAGGGGAATGTTAGGGTCAAACGCGCGGATTTGAAAGGCATAACTGCTGAAAAAATCGGCAAAAAAGAAAAGTGAATGCTAAGTATTCTCACTTGGCTAGAGATATGGTCAGGTTCGCGACGGTGAGGAAGTAATGTTATCTTTTAATCGAAGAGCCCATAAAGTAAAATCCTCGGCTCGGATTTCATCTGGTGCTGTCGGTAACCCTGCTTAATGAGCTTGTTAGTTCTCGGAATCAATCACAAGACCGCTACGGTCGACTTGCGTGAAAAAGTCGCTTTTTCACCGCAACAACTTCGCGATGCATTATCCCAGCTGAAAAATCAGCAGGTCGTGCAGAGTGGGGTCATTGTGTCTACCTGTAACCGAACCGAGATTTACTGCGAAACCGACCACCCAAGTCCAGGCAACGTTGTTGATTGGTTGCAACAGTTCCACAATCTCGACAGCGATGCACTGTTGTCTTGCCTTTATACCTATCATGACCAAGCAGCGGCACAGCATTTAATGCGTGTTGCCAGCGGCCTGGATTCTTTGGTGTTGGGGGAGCCCCAAATCCTTGGGCAAGTGAAACAAGCGTATGCCGAATCGGTCGATCTCGACGTCATTAACGGCCCACTTGAGCGCTTGTTCCACAAAACCTTTACGGTGGCTAAGCGTGTGCGTACTGAAACCGACATTGGTGGCAATGCTGTCTCTGTTGCGTTTGCGGCCTGTTCGCTGGCACGTCAGATATTTGAGTCATTGGAAACCACAACCGCCTTGCTTGTCGGTGCAGGTGAAACCATTGAGCTCGTCGCCAAACATCTCTACGAGCACAACTGCCGTAAGATTATCGTGGCAAACCGAACCCGTGAACGTGCAAAACCGTTTGCTGACGCGTTCGGCGCAGAGATTATTTCTCTGGAAGAAATCCCAGAGCACATGCACCGTGCTGACATTGTGATCAGTTCAACGGCTGCCCCTTTGCCTATTATCGGCAAAGGCATGGTAGAGAAAGCACTGAAAGCACGTCGTCATCAACCCATGTTGTTGATCGACATTGCTGTGCCACGTGACATTGAAGAAGGGGTAGGTCAGTTGAATGACGCCTACCTTTATACGGTTGATGATCTCCAATCAATCGTTGAACGCAATCGAGAACAACGAAAAGCCGCAGCTATTCAAGCGGAGTCCATTGTTGATGAGGAAAGCCTTGGGTTCATGACCTGGATGCGTTCTCGTGATGCGGTGGACAGCATCAAGCAGTACCGTGCGGATTCTGAAGCACTCAAAGATGAATTGCTTAGCCGAAGCCTTCAAGCCCTTGCGAATGGGACTGACCCTGAAAAAGTGCTCAAAGAGCTAAGCAATAAATTGACCAATAAACTGATCCATGCGCCCACTCAGGCCATGCAAGAAGCCGCCAGAAATGGTGACGAACGCACATTAGACACGCTTCGTCAGAGCCTAGGTCTGGATCCTCAAAAGTAGTTAAAAGAATTCACTATGAAACCATCTATTCTCGCCAAATTAGAAGCGCTGAGCGAGCGCTACGAAGAAGTGCAACACCTTCTGAGTGATCCCGGCATTATTGGCGATCAGGATAAATTCCGTGCGTTGTCAAAAGAGTACAGCCAGCTTGAAGAAGTCACCAAGTGCTTCACGTCATACAAGCAAGCGGAAGATGATCTTGAAGCGGCGCTAGAAATGGCGAACGAAGACGATCCGGAAATGCGCGAAATGGCGCAAGAAGAAGTGAAAGCAGCGAAAGAAGAAATCGAACGCCTGACGGATGAACTTCAAGTGTTGTTATTGCCAAAAGATCCAAACGACGAACGTAACTGTTTCATTGAAATCCGCGCCGGTGCGGGTGGTGATGAAGCGGGTATTTTTGCCGGCGATTTGTTCCGTATGTACAGCCGTTTTGCCGAATCAAAAGGCTGGCGTGTGGAAGTGATCAATGCCAACAACTCTGAGCAAGGCGGTTACAAAGAGATGGTTGCACGCATCTCGGGTGACGGCGCTTACGGCGTATTGAAATTCGAATCAGGTGGTCACCGCGTTCAACGTGTTCCAGCAACAGAATCGCAAGGCCGCGTCCACACATCAGCGTGTACCGTTGCGATTTTGCCTGAAATCCCTGAAGCAGAAATTCCAGACATCAACCCGTCTGATCTGAAAATTGATACCTTCCGCTCATCAGGCGCGGGTGGTCAGCACGTCAACACCACCGACTCTGCCATTCGTATTACCCACTTGCCAACGGGCACTGTGGTTGAGTGTCAGGACGAGCGTTCACAGCACAAAAACAAAGCGAAAGCGATGTCAGTATTGGCTGCACGTTTGATCAAAGCCGAGGAAGAAAAACGCGCGGCTGAACAAGCAAGCACACGCCGTAACCTGCTAGGTTCTGGTGATCGCTCTGACCGTATTCGTACTTACAACTACCCACAAGGCCGTGTGTCTGACCACCGCATTACCCTGACGATTTATCGTTTGGATGAAGTGATGGAAGGTGACTTAAACTGCCTTGTTGAGCCAATCATGCAAGAGTTCCAAGCGGACCAACTGGCAGCGTTGGCAGAGCAGCATTAATGCCCATCAGCATTGAAAATGCGCTGCGTGATGCGGCGCTTTTGCTAAGCGAAAATCATAGCCCGTCTCCCAAGATTGATGCGTCAGTCCTGCTTTGCCATGTGCTGGATAAGCCGAGCAGCTATCTCTATACATGGTCAGACAAGATGTTGTCTGAGGAAGAAGAAAATGGCTTCAATACGTTACTGGATCGCCGTGTAAAGGGCGAACCTGTGGCGTATATCATCGGCTATCGTGATTTTTGGTCGCTAAGACTCAATGTTGAGCCAAGTACGCTCATCCCTCGTCCTGATACTGAACGCTTGGTCGAGCTTGCGCTCGCGCGTTTACCTGCGGGCGAAGGGCGTGTGTTGGACTTAGGTACAGGCACGGGCGCAATTGCATTGTCATTGGCAAGCGAACGCCAAGACATTCGTGTCGTGGGTGTCGATCTTCGTCCTGAAGCCGTTGCACTTGCTGTGCGTAATCAGCAAGACAACGCCATCAGGAATGCAGAGTTTCTGCAAAGCAGTTGGTTTGATAACCTTGCGGACCAAACCTTCACCATGATCGTGAGCAATCCGCCGTATATCGACCCAGAAGACCCGCATTTGTCACAAGGCGATGTGAGGTTTGAGCCTAAAACAGCGCTGATTGCTGATGACCATGGTTTGGCGGATATTCGCCATATTTGCCAGAAAAGCCCTCAGCATTTGGTGACAGATGGCTGGCTTTTCATTGAACATGGTTATGACCAAGGCGATGTGGTTCGCACCATTTTTTCTGATGCTGGATTCTGCAATGTGGAAACGGTGCAAGATTACGCAGGACAAGATCGTGTTACGCTGGGGCGCTATTCGCGCTGACGCCACCTTTAAAACAATAAAGAGATAGACGGACTATGTACGTTGCATTGAAGCATATACACCTTTTTACCATCGCGCTTAGCGTGACCCTGTTCATCATTCGTTTTGTATGGCGCATGATGGACAGCAAAATGCTCGAGAAAAAGTGGGTGAAAGTTGTTCCTCACGTTATCGACACTGCCCTGTTACTAACGGGTATCTCTCTCGTGGTGATTACAGGTTTCATACCGTTTACGCCGGGCGCGGTATGGATGACCGAAAAACTGACCTGCGTTATTGCGTATATTGCCTTAGGCTTTGTGGCACTCAATTACAGCCAAGGCACCTTGTTCAGACTGTTTGCTTTCTTTGGTGCTTTAGGTTGGGTTTATGCTGCCGCTAACCTAGCTATCACCAAAACGCCGCAGTTGTTGGGGTAAAAATGAAAGCGTTTACGGATCAAGAATTAGATACGCTGACTCTGGTTGAAGGTGCATTGGCACTGAATGCCGCCATTGAGCCAGCGACATCCTTGCATTGGGTTCGTGCTGAACTTGAGCTACTCGCCAAAGAAGCGGATCACCTTTTAGCGGGTGAAACCAATGATGAACTCCGTCTTGATGGCCTACTTCGTTTGTTTTACAAAGAGTGGGGTTTCAAAGGGGATTTCGAGCAATACTTCTCTTCTGACAATGCGTTTGTCGAAAAAGTACTTCGCCGCCGAAAAGGTATTCCTGTCAGCCTTGGTGCTGTGTTTCTTTTCTTTGCGCACCGTTTAGATTTGCCGTTGCAACCGGTGGGGTATCCGACGCAGTTAATTTTGAAAGTAGACTGGCTCGACAGGGAAGCGCAATACATCAATCCTTTTGATGGTGAATACCTTTCACAGCGTGTACTTCGCGGCTGGCTGGTCGGGAAAGAAGGCCCAAGCGCTGAAGTGAAACCTGAGTATTTGGAATCGTCAGACAATGCAACCTTGATAGGCCGCTGGTTAGCGGTTGTAAAAAGTGCATTGTTACGTGAAGAAAACTACGCAATGGCGCTGCGTTGCAGCGAATTGGCGCTGACATTCAGCCCTGATGACCCTTACGAAATTCGTGACCGTGGCTATATCTTCCAACAGCTCAAATGCGATTGGGTTGCCGCGGAAGACTATGAATATTTTATTGCTCAGTGCCCTGATGATCCGGCCGCTGAGTTGCTTAAACTGCAGGTCAAAGTGTTGACCGCAGAAGCCCCAATTTTCCACTAATCAGGAAACTACCATGACAGCACAAAAAACGGTTCAGATTGGCGATATTCAAGTTGCTAACGACAAACCATTTGTTCTTTTTGCAGGAATGAATGTGTTGGAGTCTCGTGATCTGGCGATGCAGATTTGTGAGCATTACGCTGAAGTGACCCAGAGACTGGGCATTCCTTACGTTTTTAAAGCGTCTTTCGATAAAGCAAACCGCTCATCCGTGCATTCTTATCGTGGCCCTGGCCTTGATGAAGGCATGAAGATCTTTCAAGAACTGAAAGACACCTTCGGCGTAAAAATCATCACTGACATCCACAACGAAGCACAGGCTCAGCCCGTTTCTGAGGTGGTTGACGTTATCCAGCTACCCGCGTTTTTGGCGCGTCAGACTGATTTGGTTGAAGCGATGGCAAAGACTGGCTCAGTGATCAACGTGAAGAAACCGCAATTCATGAGCCCGGGTCAAGTTGGCAACATCGTTGATAAATTTGCAGAGTGCGGTAACGACAAGATCATCCTGTGTGAGCGTGGCGCATGCATGGGTTATGACAACCTTGTGGTTGATATGCTGGGCTTTGACGTGATGAAGAAGGCAAGCAACGGCAGCCCAATCATTTTCGACGTGACGCATTCTCTTCAGTGTCGCGATCCTCTCGGTGCAGCATCTGGCGGTCGTCGTGAGCAAACGGTTGATTTGGCACGCGCGGGCTTGGGCACCAAGATTGCGGGTCTGTTCATTGAAGCGCACCCAGATCCAGACAATGCGCGTTGTGATGGCCCTTCTGCGTTGCCACTCGACAAACTTGAGCCGTTCTTGAAGCAAATGAAAGCGCTGGACGATCTTGTGAAGAGCTTTGAAGATTTAGATATTCGCTAAATCTTGCTCCCATTGACGTGTTCCGTTTTGAATTAACAGACTGAACCGCACAGAATAAAAAAGCCGGCTTATGCCGGCTTTTCTCGTTTTCATCTCCCTGGTTTTGCAGCGATGCGTTACAGCCTAAAGCGTGAAATTTCCGCATTCAGCTGCTGAGACAGGCCAGATAGCTCGCTGGCCTGAATGCTGGCTTGATTTGCCTCTGCTGCCAACTGATCGGACGCTGTGCGAACGGCTTCGGTATTGCGGGTGATTTCAGACGTTACCAAAGATTGCTCCTCCGCCGCTGACGCGATTTGGGTTGCCATGTCACTGATGGTGGAAACCGACGTGGTGATTTGCGACAAGCTCACTGTTGCCGAGTTCGCATCATCAACGCTGGTGGTTGCCAAATGACGGCTGTCTTCCATGATTTGAACCGCTGAATGTGTCGTGGTTTGCAGCGTTTCGATGGTCGCCTGAATCTCACGGGTTGAATCGTGCGTACGTTGACTCAAGACGCGAACTTCATCTGCAACCACGGCAAAGCCACGACCTTGCTCACCAGCACGTGCCGCTTCGATTGCCGCGTTCAATGCCAGTAAGTTGGTTTGTTCGGCAATACCCTGAATTGTTGAAAGGATTGAGTTGATGCTCTGCGTGTGAGAGTGCAATTCAGCGATGACTGCCGTGGCAGATTCCACTTCTGTGGAAAGGTTACCGATAGAGTGCTGACTTTGGTTGACTTGCGATGCGCCTGTCGAGGAGCAATCGACCGCTTCTTTGGAAAGTTGAGCTGTGTTTTCGGCGCTGCCAGCGATCTCGTGTGTGGCTGCGGTCATTTGGTTAATCGCAGTTGCCACCATATTGATTTCATCTTGCTGCCCACGAATACGTGCGCTTCGCTCATTGGCTTGTTCTGCAGACGTTTTGGCCTGAATAGCAAGTGCCTCACCTACGCTTTTCAGCTGTGTCACCATAGTATGCATGTTGGCCACGAAGGTGTTGAAATTCTGCGCGAGCTGACCCACTTCGTCTTTGCTGTGTGGCGTGAGGCGTTGAGTCAAATCAGCATCGCCACTGGCAATTTCAGCCATCGCGGCAGAAACGCGTTTCAAATCGCGGAACAGATAGCTCACTACCCATGCAGCCATCGCTAGGACTAATAGCGTGATAGCAATACTGGTGATAATGAGTGTGGTGACTGCGCGGTTATGAGCCGCAAGCTCCGTCGCCATATCGAGTTCAATACCAATGATCCAATCTGCATTTGGCAAAAGCGAAAAGTAGTAGGCTTTTTCTTCTCCGTTTAACGACAAAGACAAAATGTCCTGATTGTAGGCAGCCTGCTTGACGGTGGTGATATCCAGTGCCGCATTGTACTGCGTGAGCTGTTGACCTCGCATTGATGCATCTTTGTGAGCGATCAAAGTGCCTTTTTCGGTCAAAAGCATCCCGTAGGCATTCTCACCAAATCGAAATTGGGCTAAATCATTGACGATTTTACGAAGGCTAATGTCGCCACCGATGACACCGCTCAAGGTACCATTCGTGTATGTTGGCGTGGCAACAGTCACCATGGTGTCGCCAGTCAATGCATCTTGATAAGGCTCAGTACTAATGCTGTCACCTTTCTTAACGGCGTCGATATACCAAGGGCGTTGACGCGGATCGATGTCTACGCTCGCACCATTAGCAAGGGCCAAAGTGCCATCGGTCTTTGCATAGAATGTCATCGCAAACTCGCCCGCAATCTGGAGCATTTTCAACGCTTGCTCAGGGTTGCTGTGAGGTTGCGTTTTGATAAAACCAGATAATTCCGTTTCATGTGCGACGAGCCAATCGGAAATTCCCGCCTTGGCGACATCAGACATACTCGTGACGCGATCCTCTAGGTTGTGTTGGGTTTGTGTCGACAGTTGATTGGCGGCAAGCATGGCAAGGACCATCGCCATTGCCGTTACAGCAAAGAGACAGGTGCCTATCAACTTCTGTTTGAGTGTCAGGGTCATTGTTAACTTCCTTGCATCGAACTCATGATAAAAACAGATCCCGAACAGTCAGGATCAGATCGCTATATTTGTTACTGGTACGGCGTAATGTATCGGCGCGGTGTGAAGCGGCTTTAGGGCGAATGTGCAACTATTTTACTTTATATGAAATTCCGATAAGCACCTCAGGTTCTTGCGCACATGCATCATAGAGTGTTTTCTTTTAACACTCTGAAATTAATTGATTTTAATGGCAGGGGTTCAAGTTTTTACATAACGAAGCCTCTTCATTTTCATACGTTGCAATAAACCGCATTGAAATGATTCAGACGTTTAGACGTCTATATGTTGACGCGTTGATGGTTTCATTTTACTCTTCGTTCCAAATCACAAAAACGATGTAACACAACATGACAGAGAAGCAAATTTCACCCACTCCTTCAGCTAAAGCGCTTTTGCCGTTTGGGCTATTTTTGTGTTTGTTCATTGGTACTGGCATCTATTTCTCGACGCAAAATGTCGATTTCGCCTTTTACCAATTACCCGCTCCGATTGCCGTTTTGCCGGCGATAGTGCTTGCGGTATTGATGAGCAAAGAAAAGCTCAACGATGCCATTGGTCAGTTTATTGAGGGCGTATCTCACCGTGACATCACGGCAATGTGCTTGATCTACCTGCTTGCGGGTGCTTTTTCCGCGGTGGCAAAAGCAACGGGCGGCGTCGACGCGACGGTGAACTTGGGCTTAGCGGTATTACCTTCAAGCATGATCCTGCCGGGACTGTTCCTCATTTCAGCGTTCATCGCAACGGCGATGGGTACGTCAATGGGCACGATTGCTGCCGTTGCACCAGTTGCATTGGGCATTGCGCAAAGTACGGGTATCGATGCCACGTTGATGGCAGGTGTGGTGCTGAGCGGTGCAATGTTTGGTGACAACCTTTCCATTATTTCTGATACCACCATTGCTGCGACGCGCTCTCAAGGTTGTCACATGAAAGACAAGTTCCGTGAGAACGTGAAAATTGCAGTCCCTGCGGCGCTTGTGACCCTGGTTATTTTCTTCTTTTCAAACGAAGTGACGCAGGCGCCAGCTTCGGGCGCAATTGATTGGCTGGCAGTATTGCCGTATTTGACCATCTTAGGTCTGGCTGTTTATGGCGTGAATGTGTTCGTGGTGCTCGCGTTGGGCATCGTGTTTGCGGGTGCTGTGGGCATTGCGCGCATTGAAGATTACAGCGTGATGTCCTTCAGCCAGGATATCTACGCGGGCTTTGGCAACATGCAAGAGATCTTCTTGTTATCGCTGTTGATTGGCGGCTTAGCAGAGTTGATGCGCCAGCAAGGTGGCCTTGCCTTTGTCACCGAAAAGCTGAGCCGTTTGATTCTATCCCGCGCTGACAAAGCTGCGGAGAAAGGATCATCACGCGCCAGTGAAGCCGGTATCGCTATCTTGGTGAGCATCAGCAACCTTTGTACGGCAAACAATACCGTGGCAATTATCGTGTCTGGTGGCGTAGCGAAAGAGCTGGCGACACAGCATGGCGTTGAGTCTAAACGCAGTGCGAGCCTGTTGGATATCTTCTCTTGCGTCGTACAAGGTTTGTTGCCATATGGCGCGCAGGCTCTGCTATTGGGCTCAATTTTTGAGCTGTCGCCGTTGTCTGTGGTGAGCCAATCCTACTACTGTTTCTTACTGGCGTTGGCGGCGGCATTTGCCATTGCTCGCTCCAAGGGTAAGCTGCAGAAAAAATAATCGCTCGTAACTTATATGCCGTCTAAATCCTGAACGTTCACGCCCGTAAGTGTGTTTTTCAGTGATCTAGGCTGCACTTTGTTGAGAGAAGAATGTGCTGGTTAACTTATATATTTAGACTACTTCATGAAAACGACATAAATGTCGACGTTAGCACAGTGTATAGGGCGCGATGTTGTGCGCCCTGACCGCAAGGTTTTCAACAAACAAATAGGTAACACCATGACGGATCGCCTTTCTCTCAAAGCAGCTATCAGCGCTGCGTTGCTTGCATCACTCGCAGGCTGTTCTGCCACCACTGAAACAAAGGAAATTGTGCCAGGCTGGCAACCGGATACCACCTATAACGTCACCATTCTTCATACCAATGATAACCACGGTCGCTTTTGGCACAACCGCCACGGTGAATATGGTATGGCTGCACGTAAGACACTGATCGACAAACTTCGCTCGGAAGCTGAAGCAGAGGGTGCAGCAGTACTTTTACTTTCTGGTGGAGACATCAACACGGGTGTTCCTGAATCTGATCTGCAAGATGCAGAACCAGACTTTAAAGGCATGACCATGATCGGTTATGACGCAATGGCGCTGGGTAACCACGAGTTTGATAACCCGCTAGATATACTTGAAAAGCAAATGAACTGGGCCGACTTCCCAATGCTTTCTGCCAACATCTATGACAAAGCAACGGGCGAGCGTAAATACCAAGCGTATGAAATGTTCGAAAAGAATGGTTTGCGCATTGCTGTCATGGGTCTGACGACTGAAGACACAGCAAAAATTGGTAACCCAGAATTCATCGGTGGGTTGGAATTCCGTGACCCGAAAGAAGAAGCGAAGAAACTGATCGCTGAGCTGGAAAAAACTGAAAACCCAGACATCATTATTGCAGCGACGCACATGGGTCACTATGAAGACGGTCGCCGTGGCATCAATGCACCTGGCGATGTTGCTCTCGCGCGCTACTTGGACGAAGGTTCACTGGACATGATTGTTGGTGGTCACTCACAAGAGCCTGTTTGTATGGAAGGCCCGAATGTTGCGAGCAAAACCTTCAAGCCTGGCGACGAGTGTAAGCCTGATAACCAAAACGGCACATACATCGTTCAAGCGCACGAGTGGGGCAAATACGTCGGTAAAGCGGACTTCGAATTCCGCAATGGCGAGCTGAACTTGGTGTCTTACGATTTGATCCCAGTGAACCTTAAAAAGAAAATTAAGGTGAATGGCGAGAAGAAACGTGTCTTTATTCAAAGTGAAATTCCAAAAGACAAAGGCATTTACGACTTCCTGAAACCTTACCAAGAGAAAGGTCAGGATCAGTTGAATGTGAAGATTGCAGAAACCAACGACAAGCTCGAAGGTGACCGCAACGTGGTGCGTTTCCAACAAACCAATCTGGGTCGTATGATCGCGGCAGCGCACAAAGAGCGTGCAAAAGCGGATTTCTCTGTGATGAATTCTGGCGGTGTGCGTGATTCTATCGAAGCTGGCGACGTTACATACAAAGATGTGCTGACAGTTCAACCGTTTGGGAACATGGTGACTTACACCGACATGAGTGGCGCAGAAGTGTTGGATTACCTGAACGTTGTTGCAACCAAGCCAGTGGATTCAGGCGCATACGCGCAATTCTATGGCATCTCAATGGTTGTTGACGGTGACAGTGTCAGTGATGTGAAGATCGGCGGTGAAGCCCTTGATCCAAACAAAACCTACCGATTCACTGTACCAAGCTATAACGCCGCAGGTGGTGATGGTTACCCGAAACTGACTGATCACCCAGGTAACGTCAACACTGGTTTTGTTGACGCAGAAGTGCTGAAAGACTTCCTAGAGAAGAACACGCCGATTGACGTGAACAAGTATGCGCCAAATGGCGAAATGGTTTACAAATAAGGCGTGATGCTCTCGCAAATAAAACCAGGGAACGGCATGCGTATGAGCACGCTGTTGCCTTGATTGCGCATAAGTAGAGAGCAAGTGATGGTTCTCTAAGACTTCTCAAAAAGGCACTGTTATCAGTGCCTTTTTTTATGTCATTATCAGGAGGTTCTCACGTTGGTTTATCAAGCGCCAACAGACTCCAATAACCAGAGATAAGAGTTATGACGCCTGCAATCACCCTCGCGGAAAAGTCCGGCATTTCTTTTCATGTACACAGCTATGAGCATGATCCGAATAACACCCATTTTGGCTTAGAAGCCGCAAATGTGTTGGGACAAGATGCCAGTCGTGTATTCAAAACCTTGTTGTTTGCGATGAATGGCGATCCAAAAAAACTGGCCGTCGCCATTGTGCCCGTTGCAGGGCAACTTGACTTAAAAGCCGCGGCGAAAGCGGCAGGTGCAAAAAAAGCGGAAATGGCGAACCCTGTTATCGCTGAGAAAACCACGGGGTATGTGGTG
>JBELME010000072.1:0-16507 GCA_042096095.1 Enterovibrio sp. | reverse complement strand
ATAAAGAATAAGGCAAAAGAAGTCGGCATGAAAAATTTGTTAGTGTTGTTCTAGATTTTTGAACAAGATGCCTCGCCAAAATGCACACCCACTGAAATGACATCAACGAAGTTTATTGCGGCAGAAATACATCGGGCTGCAGAAATGCAGCCCGATGGGGAATGATCAACGCGTCTATTTTTGCTTACCGCCAAGGTAGCTAATATTGAATGTCACGTTGCTGGCAGCACTGCCATCCGGGTAGGATTCGTTGATGGTGATTTCATCGTCATCAATCACAAAGCGAATCGTTGGGTCTTGGGCTTGGTCACGCCAACGACCTTCATTTTGAGACCATATTGCGCGGGTCTTATTGACTTTGCAGCGAACGTGCCATTTTCCACCGTCATCAGGGCGTCGGTAAGACATGTAGTAAATATCGAGCTCAGTTTCGTCTTCAACGACCACTTTATCCACGGTCATGACGGTTGGGCTTTTCTTCTTCATCGCGGCAATACTGGCTTTGCATATTTGCTCTGTGGTGAAGTCCCCATACTCCCCACAGCCGGACAGCATCGCTGTCACGAGCACTGCCAAACTGGCTTTAAACAAGGTCACTATTCTCATTAATTGCCTCCGTCACGTCGTGAAACACCACAACAAAGAAATCGCGAGCAACGCGTTGATTGTCAATCAATCTGTATTTAGCGCATTATTTTGCTTACAGCATAGTTGCAAAGACAAGATTCCGCTTCTATGTCGATACAGAAGCTTCGGCTTACTCACTGTTTTCTCAGCCCAAATGCGCCGAGATGCGGTACACTTGTCATCACTCG
This sequence comes from Enterovibrio sp., assembly GCA_042096095.1. Taxonomy (GTDB): domain Bacteria; phylum Pseudomonadota; class Gammaproteobacteria; order Enterobacterales; family Vibrionaceae; genus Enterovibrio. The sequence goes on along the minus strand of JBELME010000072.1, from coordinate 15,692 downwards.
ACGTATTTCACAAACAAAGAGAAGAAAAAGCGAATGAAAGTCATCTCATTTAATATCAATGGCCTACGCGCCCGCCTTCATCAACTCCAAGCTCTCATCGAAAAGCACCAACCCGATGTGATTGGCTTGCAGGAAATCAAAGTACACGACGAAGCATTTCCGCTCGAAGACGTCGAAGCCATGGGTTACAAGGTGTATTTTCATGGCCAAAAAGCCCACTACGGTGTGGCAATGTTGTGTAAGGAAGAACCTACCAAGGTGCAAAAAGGCTTCCCAACCGACGACGAAGACGCACAGCGCCGCATGATCATGGCAACGTTCAAGCAGGAAGACGGCAGTGAAGTGACGGTGCTAAATGGCTATTTCCCACAAGGCGAAAACATCGCCCATGAAACCAAGTACCCAGCCAAAATTAAGTTCTACAAAGATTTGATGACATACCTCAACGACGCACACACCAATGACGAAAACGTGATTGTGATGGGCGACATCAACATCAGCCCTATCGATCTTGATATCGGTATCGGCGAGGTCAACCGCAAGCGCTGGCTGAAAACCGGTAAGTGTTCATTCCAACCCGAAGAGCGTGAAATGCTCGCGACGTTGATGAACTGGGGCTTTGTAGACACCTTCCGTCAACAATACCCAGACGCTGACGATAAGTTCTCGTGGTTCGATTACCGCTCACGCGGCTTTGACGACAACCGCGGCCTTCGCATCGACGTGGTACTTGCTACCGCCCCTCTTGCAGCAAAGTGCATCGATACCGGCATTGATTACGAACTGCGCGGCATTGAAAAGCCATCCGACCACGCGCCGATTTGGGCCGAATTTAAGTAATTCAGGGTCGAGAAAGAGCAGAGTCGAGTCGCGAGTAAAAGCCTAAAGCGATTCAGCCTCCTCAACATAAAAAGCCAGCACTCTCATGCTGGCTTTTTCTTTATCTGCTCTTTTGATCTTTCTCGAGACTGCTCTTTCTCGATTCTCGCAATCTGCAGTTAACTCTCCAACGGCCTCAAATGTCTATGCCAGCGCTTTTCCAAACGCTTGAAGCCGTAAACGATCGTGAAGGTCAGACACAAGTAAATCGCCGCCACAAACAGGAAGGCATCAAACGGGGCGTAGAAACGCGCGTAGATGTCTCGTGCTGCGCCTGTGAGGTCGATAATGGTCACGACAGACGCAATGGAGCTGGCGTGCAGCATGAAGATGACTTCGTTGCTGTACGCAGGCAGTGCGCGACGAAATGATGATGGCAGAATGATACGGCGCAAAATGGTAAAGCGTGACATGCCATAAGCCATGCCAGCTTCGATTTCGCCGCGAGGGGTTGCCATCATGGCACCGCGCAGAATTTCCGTGGTGTAAGCGGCGGTATTAAGCACAAACGCCAGCAAGCACGGGTAGAACGCATCTTCAATGATCACCCAAAACATGGACTGTTGAATGCCTTCAATGGTCGCGACGCCGTAGTAAATCAAATACAACTGGATCAGCAATGGCGTGCCACGGAAGATATAAACGTAAACCCAGACAGGACGGTTAATCCAAGGATTCTTAGACGTTCTTGCCACCGCCAAAGGCACAGACAAAATCAGGCCTAAAAACAGGGAAAGCACGACCAATTGAACCGTGACCGTCAAACCACTCCAATAGTGCATAATGGTGGTTGAGGTGAAAATCTCGTTCTGATCGAGAAAGGCATACAGTGATTCTAACATTCCGCTCTCCTTAGCCTCTTACCACACCCGCGCTGAACTTACGTTCCAGACGCTTAAGGCCGAGTTCCGACACCGAAGTGATCAACAGATACACGATGGCAACCGGGATGAAGAATTTAAACGGTTCATTCACCGCCCCTGCGGCTTCTTTCGCAAGGCGTGTCATGTCCGCCAAACCAATCACAGAAACCAATGCGGTTGTTTTCACTAACACCAGCCAATTGTTACCAATGCCCGGTAACGCGTGACGCATCATCTGAGGGAACATGATGCGACGGAAGACCATCCAATTGCTCATACCATACGCCGTACCCGCTTCAAGCTGGCCACGGTCAACCGCGAGGAATGCGCCGCGAAAGGTTTCCGCCATGTAAGCACCGAAAATGAAACCGATGGTAGAGACGCCGGCCGTGAATTCATCAACGTTAAAGAAAACATCGATTTCATAGCTGTCATAGAGCCAATCAGAAAAGTTGTTGAGCATGATCTGAACGCCGAAGAAGATCAGCAACATCAGCACCAAGTCAGGCACGCCGCGAACCACGGTGGAATACACCGTTGCTGCGCCACGCGCGATGCGATTTTTTGAGAGACGCGCCATTGCTGTGATCAAACCGAGTAACAATGCGATCACTGCTGACAACACCGCCAATTGAACGGTCAGAATTGCGCCCATAAATATGGAAGGGCCATAACCATGCAGATCTAACATACTTTCCTCCTGCACGTAAAAACCGATTTAACCCAATCGGTCAAAAGGGAGCACGTCCTGCTCCCTTTGGAACATTCTGCTTGTCATTGATAAGCAGAGTATTGCTTTGGCATGTAAGTGAAGGTTCACACTGTGGACCTTCACTCACCATACCGAGTCATTACATTTTGATGTTGTACTTGAAGTACTTGTTCATGATCTCTTCGTATGTGCCGTTTGCTTTCACTTCATCCAATGACTTGTTGAAGATAGCCAGTAGGTCTTTGTCACGCTTGCGCATTGCAGCACCTACACCGCCACCCAATTGGATGTTCTCGCCAACAGTTTTGAAGTTTGCACCGTCAGAAGCACCCAAAATCGCCGCTTCACCCACAGGGAAATCAATCAGAACCAAATCAAGACGACCGCCTTGAAGATCCAGCACTAAGTCATCACCGGTTGTGTAACGTTTGATTTCAGCCACTTTGCCGAAGGTATCAGTGGCGTGGTTGTCTTGAATCGTACCGCGCTGAACACCGATACGCTTACCTTCAAGCGATGCAACATCACTCGGGTTGATGCTTGATGCTTTTGGTGCGAAGTAACCGCTTGGCGTGTTGTAGTAAGGCTTAGTGAAAGCAACTTGCTTCGCACGCTCTTCGGTGATCGACATTGAAGAGAAAATAACGTCATACTTACGCGCTTTAAGACCGGGAATGATGCCATCCCATGCCTGAACAACCCAGCTACATTTCAGCTTGGCGTTTTCACACACAGCGTTACCCAGATCCACCTCAAAACCGGTCAAGGTGCCATCTGGCGCTTTGTATTCGAATGGTTCGTAAGGAACGTCAACAGCGATGCGAACATCTGTCCATTCTTTAGCTTGAACTGCTGTCGCGCCAAGTGCTGCTGTTACTGCAGCTGCAACTAACCACTTTTTCATCTTAATGTCTCCTTAAGTACTTAACACGGACGGCAAAACTCCATCGCCATCCGCCGTATTGTCACATTTGCGCTGATTTGCTCTCTATTAGTATTAGCAAACACAAACGGAAAATTAGTAAATTGACGATATAAACTGTTGTAAACGCTCTGACTCAGGGTTGCTGAAGAGCTTTTCAGGGTGCCCTTGTTCTTCCACAAGGCCTTGGTGTAAGAACATCACATGGTTAGACACATCGCGTGCAAACGCCATTTCGTGCGTCACAACCAACATGGTGCGCCCTTCTTCTGCCAAGATCTTCATGACGTTCAACACTTCACCGACCAACTCAGGGTCAAGCGCTGAGGTTGGCTCATCAAACAGCAAAGCCTCTGGCTCGACCGCCAATGCACGCGCAATCGCGGCACGCTGTTGACCACCAGAAAGGTGTCCTGGGTAGTAATCACGGCGCTCGTACAAACCAACACGCTGCAAGTAAGCTTCTGCGCGCTCAATGGCTTCTGCTTTTGGGACACCGAGAACATGGATAGGGGCTTCGATGACGTTTTCCATCACCGTCATGTGAGACCAAAGGTTAAACCCTTGGAAAACCATCGCGAGACGAGAGCGAATGCGTTGCACTTGCTTGTCGCTCACTGGCACAGCCACACCGCCGCGCCCCGGCTTCATTTCGATCAATTCACCATTGACCCAAATTTCACCGCTGGTGGGTGTTTCGAGAAGGTTGATACAGCGAAGAAACGTACTCTTGCCTGAGCCGGAAGAGCCGATAATAGAAATAACATCGCCGCCGTTAGCGTCGAGAGAGATCCCTTTCAATACTTCATGTTGACCAAATGTTTTGTGAAGGTCTTTAATTTGCAGCGCTACTGCTTCGCTCATGCGCCTGACTCCTGTCATTCTTTTTGCACGTTCAATGTGCACACATTCGGCTGTGTGTTGTTGTTATTTGCCTATTCACTTTTGGGACCAGCGCTTATTTGACTAAGTTGTAACTTTCTCGCGTGTTACAACACATTCCACTACTGAAGCCCATTCCTTTGAAAATAACATCCATTACTTCCAGCAGCAACAATTTGTTAACCTCCCACAAATTAAAATTTAAGTCATATAAATCGCATAAATAATCAGAGCGATTTTTGTGCACTGCGTCGATATCATTGATGCATGGATAGGGTTAGTGTAGGGTGTAGTCGGTGAAAAATACTCTTTAAATTCAATTACGAGAGATTCATGCTGCTGCGCTTTTTGACCTTTTGTTTCGCGCTGGTGCCTACCATCAGTGCTGCAATGCCTAATACTTTGACAATCATCCCTGAGCTCTCAAATGGTTTCGTGCGTAACTACAATCCATTTCGCAGCGATACCTTGGCGACGACTCATGACTTTGTCTACGAACCCCTCATGGTGTTCGAAAACGGCACACCCCACTTTCGCTTGGCTGAGCGCTACTCGCTCTCGCCTGATTTAACAGGCATCACCCTCTATTTACGTGAAGGGATCACCTGGTCTGATGGTGCACCATTTTCGAGCGATGACGTCGTTTACAGTTTGTCTCTGCTGAATAAACAACCAGAACTGGATTACAATTCGCTCGGGAAGTGGGTCGAACGTGTCGAAAAACGTGGTAGAAATGAGGTATACGTCTCGTTAAGCCGACCTAACGCGCAAATCGCTGAGCGTTTAGCCAAGGCCGTGATTGTGCCAAAACACAAGTGGGAAACAATCCAAGGAAAGAAAAGTTACTTGAATCAAGATCCCGTAGGAACCGGCCCTTTCACCACCATCCAAGCCTTCACCAGCAATAACATTGTGCAATGTCGTAATCCACATTACTGGCAACAAGAGGCATTGAAGGTGGATTGCATTCGCTATCCCACCGTCAGAACGAACGATGAATTGATCTCACGCCTCAGCAGCGGCGAGTTTGATTGGGCGAGCGCATTCATTCCCGACATTGAGCGCAACTACGCTTCCTATTCCCGTGACTATCACTACTACCACCAGCCGTCGACAATCGTCAGCTTGCTGTTCAATTTCAAACATGAAAATCCCGATACCCAAGCCGTGTTTAATGACGTGCGTTTTCGTCGTGCCGTGTCCATGAGTTTGTCTCGTGAATTGCTCATTGATATCGCGGTCTTTGGCCAAGGCCAAAAAGCCATGTTTGCCAGTGGTGTGGAATCGAAATTTGAAGACTGGATTGCACCATCAGCCGCCGAGCAGCATCTTTATTACATTCGTAACCACACTAAGGTTGCACAGCGCTTATTAGATGAAATGGGGCTGATTGATAGAAATGGCGATGGCTACCGCGAATTACCCTCTGGCAAAGCGCTCGTGCTGTCCATCATTGCGCCATCAGGTTGGAGTGATTTCACGTCAGCCGCCAATGTGATCAGTGAAATGATGAGTACTGTGGGTTTAAAGGTATCAGTGAAAGAGTTGCCTTACCCGAAATACATAGAGGACATGGCAACGGCGAACTACGACATCAGTATTACCAATTACCCATCAGGTAGCACGCCGTTCCGCTATTTAAATGAAGCGTTCAATAGCGATTATCAGACCCAAAGTTCGCCACGTTTCGCACATCACTATTTTAAAGATGCTGTTATTGATGGTTTGCTGAGTGATTTTCTCCTTCAAACATCGCCAAGTGCCCAGCGCGATGTGGTGAACAAGCTGCACCTGCGCATTGCCGAACAGCAAATTACCGTGCCGCTGTATTACAAGCTTGAAACCGTTGAATACACATCAGCGCGCTTTAAAGGTTGGCACACTGAAAATGGGAAGCCTGCCGTTCCGACGATTTGGCCGACGGAAAGAATGCGTTTGATTCAATTGCTGGTTCTGTACCCGACCGAAGCGCGAGTAAGCGAGTAAGCGAGTAAGCGAGTAAGCGAGTAAGCGAGTAAGCGAGTAGAAGATACTCGCTTTATTCTGTGGTCAACAGTTCTAAGGTTTTCAGCCACACATCCGCGTCACCTTCCGGCTCGAGTCGTTTGAGGGTTTCATAGGCATTTCGGGCAACGTCGAATTGGTTGGTTTTCATCGCGCTGTAACCAAGAATCTCCCACAGGAAAGGATCATCTTCACCGCCCATCGCAATCGCGCGTTGCGCCAAATCGGCGGCATCTGGCCATTGCTGCAATTGCGAAGCAATACGACACTGTGCTTTGAGCAACGACAATTCCGGCTCTTGGTTCAATTGCTCTGCCGTTACCCACGCATCATTCCATTGAGAAGCCTGCATTTGGTACTGCAACTGGCGTTTCTGCGTCTCTCTGTCGTTGAGTCCCGCATCTTCTGTCACGCCTTGTGACAGCCACTGCGCCGCTTGCGATGCTTTGCCCAACTGCGCAGAGATATGTGCCATATCGAGATAATCTTGCCCCGTTAGCGCCATGCCTTGTTCTTTGGCTTCCTGATACAAGCGCAGCGATTGTCGTAACTGCCCCAAACGGGCATACGCCACCGCTTGCTTGCGCTGCCAGCGAATATCATTGCCGTAGCGTTGTTGGATGATTCGCGTGGTATTGATCAGCGCGCGATCTTGGAACAACTGCTCTTCGCTCAACGCCTTTATTTGCCACATAAACTCAGGGGCATCGGCATAGCGCGCAATCACCGCATTGGCTTGCACCAGCGCACGGTCATAATACTGTTCAGCAAACAGAGCGCGGGTATACAGCTGCTCTACTGGCTGGAACGGCGGGAATTCTTCTAAATAAAGGTGACCATATCGCACCGCGACATCAGATCTGTCACGCTTCATCGAGATAGACACCAGCGCACCCAAGGCATCTTGTCGAAGGCTGGGTGGCAGCTTTCTGTATTTCAGGGCATTGATATAAGCGAGCGATGCGCGGTCGAGGTCGCCTTCTTGCAGGTAGATAAACCCAAGAAGACGCTGATGCAGGGCTTTTTGTTCGTCATTATCAGGAACAAGCGCTTTGGCCAAATTAGACGCGTCTTTATATTGCTCATTCGACAGCAATTGTTCGATACGCGTGAGATGACGGGCTAAATCAGGATCGCTGGCAAGCACCGAAAATGATGCGCTCATAAAGAGGATAGCAATACCGAACCCTTTCATATCCCTTAGCCGTTAACGATCTGATAAATCGACTATAACGCAGATTGGGCAACATCCGTCGGTTTTAACGTCGATTTTTTGCATAGAAACAACAATCCTCATTTTTATGAGAAAAATAGGCGTAAAAATGACCGATTTTCGTTATGCGCTTTGTTTGAATTCCCGATTTGCCACACCCTTTGCTACCTTGCTATAGCCTGACAACAATACGGTTCGGGTCTGTTGACCCTAATTAAGATATGTTTACTGAAGCACGTTTATTCGGGCTATACTCGCCGCCCCCTTATGAGACTGAGATTCCCATGAAAACCTATATCCCTGGTAAAGATGCCGCACTGGAAGAGTCCATCAATCGCTTTGAGGAAAAACTCACTGCGCATGGCTTCAACGTTGAACCTGTTTCTTGGCTAAACCCCGTACCCAATGTTTGGTCTGTTCACATCCGCGACGTTGACGCGCCGATGAACTTCACCAACGGTAAAGGTGCGAGCAAGAAAGCAGCATTAGCCTCTGCATTGGGTGAGTATTTTGAGCGTCTGTCTTGTAACTATTTCTACGCCGATTTCTACTTGGGTGATGACGTTGCCAACGCACCGTTTGTGCATTATCCGAACGAGAAATGGTTTCCACTGACCGATGACGACAGCTTGCCAGAAGGCTTGTTGGACGATGCCATGTCAGCATTCTATGACCCAGAAGACACCCTTGCCGCCAGCGATCTCATTGACCTGCAATCCGGCAACGAAGAGCGCGGTATTTGTGCCCTGCCTTTTGAGCGCCAACGCGACCAGCAAACTGTGTATGTACCAATGAATGTGATTGGTAACTTATATGTGTCCAACGGCATGTCAGCGGGTAACACCTAAACTGAAGCACGCAGCCAAGCACTGTCTGAAGTGTTAGAACGCGCCATCAAAAACCGCATTATCGCTGAACGCATTAGCTTGCCAGAAATTCCAGCCGACGTGATGGCGCGTTACCCATCGGTTCAAGCCTCTATTGATGCGCTGATTGCCGAAGGCTTCCCTGTTGTGGCATACGACGCGTCACTGGGTGGCAAATACCCCGTGATTTGCGTTGCGTTGTTTAACCCAAACAACGGCACCTGCTTTACCTCTTGGGGTGCGCACCCACGTTTTCAGGTAGCGCTAGAGCGTACCGTGACCGAACTGCTTCAAGGTCGCAGCCTAAAAGATCTGGATGTGTTCGAAGCACCGTCTTTCCACGACGAAGACGTGGCCGATCACCATAATCTTGAAACCCACTTTATTGACTCATCAGGCACTGTCTCTTGGGACATGTTCAAAGCCACTGCTGACATCGAGTTTGCGGATTGGAACTTCGAAGGCACCTCGCAAGAAGAATGCGATTGGCTACTGGGCAAACTGCACGCCGAAGATGCCGACGCTTACATCGCCGACTACTCACACCTTGATGTGAATTGCTGTCGCGTGATCGTGCCGGGCTGGTCGGAAATTTACCCACCAGAAGAAATTCAGCTGTGTAACAACAACCGTGGTACCGATCTGCGTGATGCGATGTCGATGCTACTCGCCTCTGAATACAGCGACGAGTCCGTTGAATTTCTGTTTGATGTCCTCGAAATGGCAGATTTCGATGACAGCTACATGGTGTGCGAACTCATGGGTGTCGCCCCTGATGCAAACACCGCATGGAAATCCCTCACCATTGGTGAACTGAAATGTCTGTTGGCACTGGCAATGGGTGATCTGGAATCTGCACAAGACTTCGCCGTGTGGAGTTTGGATTACAACGCCACCATTTACAGCCAAGCGCGCACCGTATTCATGCGCTGCCTGATTGCAAGTCTAGAGCTTGCACAAGACGACCTACGTGATCCTGCGGAATACCGTCAGGCATTTGGCTTTATTTATGGCGAAGAAACCACAGATGCCGTTTGGGATTCCATCTCAGGAGACATCCGCTTCTTTGGCCTAACTGCACCAGACGCCGATCTCACCGCATTTGGCGCACACCAAAAGCTGCTTGGCTCTTATAAAAAGCTACAAATCGCAAAGGCGACATTGTCTTAATAAGAGAACTATCAGCAAATCATTCCGCTTATGAATGGCCTCACACCGAGGCATTCATAAGCGGTTGATTGCAATGCTTTCCCACAACATTGATAACCAAAACTCGACGTTTCCTTCCTTTAAAGTACGTAATTTAATTACCATTCAATTTTATTTGAGAATGTTTAAATTTTTTATATTTAATTAAATCAATGGCATATAAATTTCAAGCCAAAAATAGCCGTTTTAAATGTTATAAAATTTCACAACAATGATCTAAATCAATTTTGATGGAACACCCCTCTGGTACTATTCTTTCAGCGAAATTTGGAGACCAGTGGGTACTATCGTGAAGACTCAAACCAACCCTTTTGACGCACTGATGCCGCCAGCCATGGCGCAAAAAGCTGAAGATGTCGGGGTTTACAAGGCAACTAAAGCGCCTTTCCAATCTTTTATCCTCGCCATCACTGCTGGCGTATTCATTTCTATTGCTTTCGTTTTCTACACCACAGTGACCGCTGGTGCGAGTGATGCGCCTTGGGGTCTCGTCAAATTTGTTGGCGGTATTGCCTTCAGCCTCGGCCTTATTCTGGTTGTTGTTTGTGGCGGTGAACTCTTTACCTCTACCGTATTAACAACCGTCGCAAAAGCCAATAACCGTATTACTTGGACTCAACTGGGTCGCAACTGGGTAACGGTCTATTTCGGTAACATGGTGGGCGCACTCTTTTTCGTTGCAATGATTTGGTTTGCTGGCCAGCACATGGCGGGCAACGGCGACTGGGGCATCAATGCCATGAAGATTGCCCAACACAAGTTGCACCACACCTTCTTACAAGCCGTTATTCTGGGCACGCTTTGTAACCTGATGGTATGTCTAGCTGTCTGGATGACCTATTCATGTCGCAGTGTCTCAGACAAGATTCTCGTGATGATGTTTCCAGTTGCTATGTTTGTCGCAGCGGGCTTTGAGCACAGCATTGCCAACATGTTCATGGTTCCAATGGGCATCGTCATCAACAATTTCGCGAGCCCTGAATTTTGGGCAGCAACAGGATATAGTGCAGCTGATTTCGCCGATTTGACGGTAAGCAACTTTATCCTGAACAACTTAATTCCAGTAACCATCGGAAACATCATTGGTGGTGGCCTACTTGTAGGCATGACGTACTGGCTGATTCATCTTCGTGGCGAACAAGCTCATAGCTAAGCACTAGCTCAGCGTATTCGACACGAACACTTATTTTTCTTTTCTACTGAATTTAAACAGGTAGGTACATCATGGCAGAGCAATTTACTCAAGCGTGGGAAGGCTTCGCAGCCGGCGACTGGCAGACTGAAGTTAACGTTCGTGACTTCATCCAGAAGAACTACACCCCATACGAAGGCGACGAGTCTTTCCTAGTTACTGAAGGTACTGAAGCGACTAACGCGCTTTGGGACAAAGTAATGGAAGGCATCAAGCTTGAGAACTCCACTCACGCGCCAGTAGATTTCGATACTTCAGTTATCTCTACTATTACTGCTCATGACGCTGGTTACATCATCAAAGATCTTGAAAAGATCGTTGGTCTGCAAACTGAGGCGCCACTGAAACGTGCACTTATCCCTAACGGTGGTGTACGCATGATCGAAAGTTCTTGCAAAGCGTATGATCGCGAGCTTGACCCAATGGTTTCTAAAATTTACTCAGAATACCGTAAGACACACAACCAAGGCGTTTTCGATATCTACACGCCAGATATCATGAACTGCCGTAAGTCTGGTATTTTGACCGGTCTTCCTGATGCATACGGCCGTGGCCGCATCATCGGTGACTACCGTCGCGTTGCACTTTACGGTGTAGATTTCCTGATGAAGGACAAAGCCAAGCAATTCCATTCGCTACAAGCGAAACTGGAAGCTGGCGACGATCTACAAATGACCATGCAACTGCGTGAAGAAATTCAAGAGCAATACCGTGCACTTGGCCAAATCAAAGAAATGGCGAAGAAGTACGGCGCAGACATCTCTGGTCCTGCAACCACAGCTCAAGAAGCGGTTCAATGGGTTTACTTCGGCTACCTAGCTGCAGTGAAATCTCAAAACGGTGCTGCAATGTCTCTAGGCCGTACTTCTACGTTCCTAGACGTGTACATCGAGCGTGACATTGCTGAAGGCAAAATCACCGAAGTTGAAGCTCAAGAAATGATCGACCACTTCGTCATGAAGCTGCGTATGGTTCGTTTCCTACGTACGCCTGAGTACGATGAGCTGTTCTCTGGTGACCCAATCTGGGCAACAGAATCAATGGGTGGTATGGGTGTTGACGGTCGTACACTGGTAAGCCGTACTAACTTCCGCTTCCTGAACACGCTTTACACCATGGGTCCAAGCCCAGAGCCAAACATCACTGTGCTTTGGTCTGAGCAACTGCCTGTAGGCTTCAAGAAGTTCTGTGCGAAGGTATCTATCGATACGTCTTCTATCCAGTACGAAAACGATGACCTAATGCGTCCAGATTTCGACAACGATGACTACGCTATCGCTTGTTGTGTATCGCCACAGGTTATTGGTAAGCACATGCAGTTCTTCGGCGCGCGTGCAAACCTTGCTAAAACACTACTGTATGTAATCAACGGTGGTGTGGATGAGAAGCTGAAACTTCAAGTAGGTCCTAAGCAAGCGCCTATGGCTGATGAAGTTCTAGATTTCGACAAAGTGTGGGCTGGCCTAGACAACTTCATGGATTGGTTGGCAACACAGTACGTGACCGCACTGAACGCTATCCACTACTCACACGACAAGTACAGCTACGAAGCATCGCTAATGGCGCTGATGGATCGTGACGTTTACCGTACTATGGCGTGTGGTATCGCAGGTCTATCTGTCGCGGCTGACTCACTGTCTGCTATCAAGTACGCGACTGTTAAACCAGTACGTGACGAAGACGGCATCGCGATCGATTTCGACATCGAAGGCGACTATCCGAAGTTTGGTAACAACGACTCACGTGTTGATGACATGGCGTGTCAGCTTGTTGAAAACTTCATGAACAAGATCCGTAAGCTGAAGACTTACCGTAACGCGGTACCTACTCAGTCTATCCTGACTATCACGTCAAACGTGGTATACGGCAAGAAGACAGGTAACACCCCTGACGGTCGTCGTGCTGGCGCACCATTCGCACCGGGCGCAAACCCAATGCACGGTCGTGACGAGAAAGGTGCAGTAGCATCACTAACGTCTGTAGGTAAACTGCCATTTGCTCACGCAAAAGACGGTATCTCTTACACCTTCTCTATCGTGCCTAACGCACTGGGTAAAGATGGTGACACGCAAAAAGCGAACCTTGCTGGTCTTATGGACGGTTACTTCCACCACGAATCAGGCATCGAGGGTGGTCAACACCTGAACGTGAACGTTCTGAACCGTGAAACACTGGAAGACGCCGTTAAGCACCCAGAGAACTACCCACAGCTGACTATCCGTGTATCGGGCTACGCTGTGCGTTTCAACTCTTTGACTGCTGAACAGCAAAAAGACGTTATCGCACGTACATTCACTGAATCTCTGTAATCTGAGCATTCACTGAGTGATAAAAAACACCTCCCATGTGGAGGTGTTTTTTTATGTCTGTTTCTCTAAAAACATACCGCGTTTTATCCGCACTATTCAGCCTTCATTACGCGGGCTTAATGACAGCCATTCTCATTCATTTTGACGCGAAAAATGGCGATTTTCTCTGATCTTACCTTCCGCCTTCAACACCTTGAGATTCCTTGCCCTCTTTCCGTTTATTCACTTTAGATACGCACAGAACTGTAATAAAATAACACCTTACTTTTTACAGTAGTTTTGGAGAATCTCATGTCGGTAAATGGCCGTATCCACTCCTTTGAATCTTGTGGCACCGTTGATGGTCCGGGCATTCGTTCTATCGTGTTCCTTCAAGGATGTTTGATGCGCTGTAAGTACTGTCATAACCGCGATACATGGGATCTCGATGACGGACGTGAAGTGACCGTTGAAGAGCTAATGAAAGACGTGCTTGCCTACCGCCATTTCATCAACGCATCGGGCGGCGGTGTCACGGCGTCTGGCGGTGAAGCCATGCTTCAACCTGAGTTTGTTCGCGATTTCTTCAGTGCCGCCAAAGCAGAAGGTATTCATACCTGTCTGGACACCAATGGCTATATCCGTAAGCACACTGACGTGATTGATGAAGTGCTGGACGTGACCGACCTTGTGATGCTCGACCTGAAGCAGATCAACGATGAAGTTCACCAGAACCTGGTGGGCGTACCAAACAAACGCGTATTGGACTTTGCACGTTACCTTCACCAGCGTGGCCAAAAAACGTGGATCCGCTACGTGGTTGTGCCGGGTTACACCGACGATGAAGATTCTGCACACCGCTTGGGTGAATTCATCAAGGACATGGAAAACATCGAAAAAGTGGAAATGCTGCCGTACCACCAGCTAGGCGCTCACAAATGGGAAGCGATGGGTTATGAGTACGAGCTAAAAGACGTGAGTCCACCGAAGAAAGAAACCATGGAAAACCTGAAAAACATTCTGGAAAGCTACGGCTTGAAAGTGATGTACTGATTGGGAAACTCTCCAAAAAAACCGACGTAACGTCGGTTTTTTTCTGCCTATCATACGGGTGCATTCGGGCTTATCGATCCGGCGACAAATACTCCCTGTCATAAAACGTGCGCAGCCAGTGTGGCCGATACACAGACATCAGCGTCACCGCCATACCGTTGAGCAAGCCTTCTGGGAACCAAATCAGCACCGCGAGCATCAGGTAGTTATGGGTAATGGTTTCCCATGAATACAGGCCAGAGACCCAATACCCCGCCGACACCACTATCAAGTGCAGCACAATAGTAAACGCCGCATTAAAAAAGCCCGCAATGAAGATATACACAAACAGATGTCGGCTGAGGTAACGGTAGGAAAGCCAGAAGATGGCGTAACTCACAAAGGCGGGAATCACCGCCGTGGTGACGGCGTAGAGCCCCACATCCATCACTGGTAACAGGCCAAAGCCCACCATCAAGGCAAGCGGGATCATGGCAATCCACACCGCAATCCTTGGGCCATGACAGAGCGTCAGTACCGTCATCCCCAGAAAGTGAATATCCAGCCCTTCGCGAATGCCAGCTTTCAGCGCCCACAAGCAAAACAGCACAATGCCACTGGCAAACACCAAGTGTTGATAGCCTTTGTCTTGGCGCATTTTCTGCCACCCATCCCTTGGCCAACAAAGCCAAAGCATGACCAGCAAAACAGCCCACCCAAATACCTGCCAATACAACATAAAATCCCTGTTATTTTTCGCTCTCAAACGTCGACTATTTTGTGAAATTTCACGTTAAAAAGCGTAACTAACCTGTGTCCAGATCAAAAAATAGAACCACACCAACTGTTAATCTGTGGCACATGAATTGCCAAACTTCTCACCTCAAACGTATAACTAAGAGACTGTTTGGATAAAGAATTTTTATCTTTTTGAGGCAACAAACATGGAAATGACACACGCTCAGCGTCTTATCCTCTCTAACCAGTACACCTTGATGTCGCAACTTGATCCACAAAACGCAGAAAAGTATCAACGCCTACAAACCATTGTAGAGCGTGGTTATGCCCTGCAAATGCGTGAATTGGACAAAAACTTCGGCGAGATGTCAGAAGAGCTTTGCCGTCAAATTATTGATGTGATGGAAATGCACCACGCACTGCAAGAGTCTTTCCGCATGTTGGAATCTGGCACACGCTGCGAATGCGATGTGGATGAGCGTCGTCTGCAATTCTGGGGCTTTGATGCCGCAACGGAAACTCACCTGATGCACTACGTGCGCTTCCTCACAGACAACGAAGGCCTTTACCCACAATTCGACAAAGGCTCGCACCACTTCAACAGCCAAACGCCGATGCTGGCAAAATACCAGCGCATGCTGCAAGTGTGGCGTAAGTGCCCACGTCAGTACCATCTGTGCGGCAACGAATTGTGCCAAATCGTGGGCGCCTAATCGCGTTTAACACAATACCCAAACACCCTGAAAATGCCCTCAACCTTGATTGGACGAGGGCTTTTTATTGCCTGCTTTTCATCATTAAAATTACTCATCGTAATGCGCAAATTAATTTATTTGCGCCCACTGGCAAACGGTTGTCTAATCGCCATGCACCCAAAGGGTTCCATCATACC
>JBELME010000071.1:0-16556 GCA_042096095.1 Enterovibrio sp. | reverse complement strand
ATGTCTAATGCCCGTTTCACTTTTTTCTCGATGTCGGACTTGGAGAGGTTGCGGACTTGCAAAGGAAAGGCGAGGTTTTCTTCCACCGTCATATGCGGAAACAGAGCGTAGTTTTGGAAGACTAATCCAATGCCGCGTTTGTGCGGAGGCAGCGTCTTAATGGGTTGGTCGTTAAGGTAGATTTCACCATGAGTGGGCTGTTCGAAACCTGCCATCATCATCAGAACAGTCGATTTACCCGAACCAGATGGACCAAGTAGAGTGATAAATTCACCCTGTTGAATATCAAGATCGAACCCTTTAACGACCAAACTTCTCCCGTCATAGCTTTTTTGGACATTGTCGAAACGCACAAAAGGAGAACCACTGTCGCTTTTTTGTTCTTGATGGATTCCGCGGGTATTTCCTTGTCCGTTCCCTGCATCTTGCATGGTGACTATCATCCTTTACACCTCTAACCAACATAGAGCCTATAACACGGTGTTAACATTGATCAAAGTGCATGCACCCCCAATGAGAGACTGATCAATTCATCGGACTCCCAATCATGAAACACTCATTTTTAACTTTGAATTAGTAAAATCTAACAAACGTCACGATTACAGCTAAATTCGCGCGCTTCGTTCACACACTTTGTTATCGTCTTTTCACTAAAGGGATCACGCTAAATACACCCAATAAAATGACACGACGAACTTCGTCGACTGCCGGAGATTTTCACATGCAAAAACGCTATCTTCCGCTTGCGCTGCTAGCTCTCTCTCCTTTCGCTTCCGCTGATGAATGTGGCAATGTCACTATCGCAGACATGAACTGGAATTCCGCCACGCTCATGGCAAACGTGGATAAATTTATCCTTGAAAACGGCTACGGCTGTGACGCCGAACTTGTGCCGGGCGACACCATGCCAACCGGCATCTCCATGACAGAAAAAGGCGAACCAGACATTGCACCGGAGTTCTGGAGCAACTCACACAAAGAAATGCTCGAAAAAGGCGTGAACGAGAAGAAACTCCGTTTTGCCGGTAAAGCGTTTGCTGAAGGCGGTGAAGAAGGGTTTTGGGTGCCGAAATACATGGTCGACAAACACCCTGAGCTGGCGACAATCGAGGGCGTGAAAGCGAATGCTAAGCTGTTCCCTCACCCAGAAGACGACAGCAAATCAGGCTTTATGACTTGCCCATCAGGTTGGACGTGCCAAATCACTGCAGGGCATCTGTTTAATGCACTCAATCTGGAAGAGGCTGGGTTTGAGTTGGTCGACCCAGGTTCAGGCGCAGCGCTGGCAGGTTCAATTGCCCGTGCGTATGACCGAGAGAAACCTTGGTTTGGGTACTACTGGTCACCGACCCCTGTACTGGGTCGCTACGACATGGTGAAAGTCGATTTTGGTGTTGAAGCCGATCCGGCGCACTATGAAGCGTGTATTACAAAAGAAAGCTGTGAATCGCCAAAAGTGACGGCATACCCACCGTCTGCGGTAAACACCATCACCACCGAATCGTTCGCAACGGAATCGCCTGAGGCTTATGCATATATCGCAAATCGTGCGTACCCGAATGCAGACATGAGCGCGATGATGGCATGGATGGAAGAAAACCAAGCGGATGGCGAAATCGCCGCGCTAGAGTTCCTTGAATCCTACCCACAGCTTTGGAGTCAATGGGTGCCTGCTGACGTTGCCGCTAAGGTAAAAGACGCGCTGTAAACCCCTCGCCACGACGAAAAGCCGTGGCTGTTTATTGAAACGCGTTTCGCTAATGCAGCGAGCATCGCTTTTCAACGCTCAATTCTAAAATAAAGGAGGTGCAATGCCTCCTTTTTCGCGCGTTCAGTGTCCATGCTAAAAACCCAAGTCTCCTTTTCATCACCCCCCTGATTCACTCCAGCCCTTTCAACTGTCTGATTTATTGCTCATTTTAAACCGCCGAAAGATTGCCCTCATTGCGCGCACATTTCCCCTTTCATTCGTCCCAAGATGGAAACAACCTGGTGTGACAGGTTGCTTATACTTTTCGTACCGCGCTGGAGAGACAATAAAATTGGGCATTCAATCCCCTTATTTTAAAGGTGCACATTCACACCTTCCCTTCTCTCCTGCACTACATTGGAGCAAGGAGAGTCAGGCATGAACAAATGGGTCTTAGGAATGTTGGTGATCGTCGTGCTCGCATTTGGCACGGTTATTGGCTTTAACCTTTTCGTGAACAATAAGATTGAAAACACCCTCGCCAACTTGCCAGAGCCCATTTATCCGGTGACAGTGGAAACGCTCAAGCCGACAGTGTGGCCGCAAAGTATCAATGCCATCGGTTTTATCGAGCCAAACCAAGGGGTCGATATTTCTAACGAAGTCGCTGGCATCGTCACGGGCATTAACTTTGAAAACGGTCAATCTGTGGAAAAAGGCACCGTATTGGTCAACCTTGACGCGTCAGTGCAAGCCGCGGATTTAAAAGCGCAACAAGTGCAATTGCCGTCAGTACGTGACGACTACAACCGCCTCGTCAAGCTCTACAAAGAGCGCTCAGTATCAGAACAAAGCGTTGAAGCGGCGCAATCAAAATACGAAACGTTGCTTGCTAGCATTGAAAGTCTACAAGCCACCATCGCCCTTCGGGAAATCAAAGCTCCGTTTAATGGCTTGCTCGGTATTCGCAACGTCAATCTCGGCCAATATACCTCGGCCGGCACCGATATAGTTCGCCTCGAAGATTTGTCTGTCATGCGAGTAAGATTCAGTGTGCCGCAATCTGAACTCGGCAAAGTGAGTATTGGTCAGCCTATTTCACTGACGGTGGAAGCCTACCCAGACCGCACCTATAAAGGGAAAATCAATGCCATCGAACCCGTGGTCAACGCCCAAACTGGGTTAGTCGCCATTCAAGCTGAACTGCCTAACGAAGATAGATCATTACGCGGCGGCATGTTTGCTGATGTCGCTGTTGCGCTCGCGGATTTGGACAAACAATTTGTCGTTCCTCAAACCGCCATTGTCTTCGCTTTATACGGCAACTCTGTGTATATCGCTGAAAAGAAAGAGGATGAAACTCGGGTCAGACAAATCACCGTTGACGTGATTGCACGCAGTGGCAACGATGCCTTGGTGTCGGGGGCGCTGAAATTTGATGAGGACGTCGTCACCACAGGTATTTTGAATTTGGGCAACAACACCAAAGTGAAGATCGTGCCCAACCCCATTTCTGTTCCTGATTCCATGCCACAGTTGTAAGGAGTCAGACGATGAAATTTACGGATATCTTTATCTACCGCCCAGTGATGGCAGCATCCCTCAGTATTTTACTACTTTTGCTCGGCTTGAACGCCTTAAAAGATCTGCAAGTGCGCCAATACCCCGAAATGACAAACACCGTTATTACCGTAGGCACTGCGTATCCGGGGGCTGATGCTGAATTGGTGGAAGGCTTTATCACCCAACCATTAGAACAAGCCTTGTCACAAGTGGACAACCTCGATTTCATGACCTCCGCCAGCGAACTTGGCAGTTCGAGTATCGTGTTGAACATGATGCTGAACACCAACCCGGAAGAAGCACTCGCGAATGTGCTGTCGCAAATCAATTCTGTGACGAACCAATTACCGCAAGAGGCCTACGATCCTTCAGTCACCTCATCGACAGGCTCCACGACGTCGATCATGTATTTGTCGTTTTTCAGCGAAGACCTCAATTCCAGCCAAATCGCGGACTACCTAGAACGGGTGGTGAACCCTCAACTTTCTACCATCAACGGTGTGTCCAATATTTCCATGATGGGCGGTGCGCCGTTCGCGTTGCGCATATGGCCGGATCCAGAAAAACTTGGCCAGTACGACCTTTCCACCTCCGATCTTGTCGGCATCTTGCAACAAAATAACTACCAATCCGCCGTCGGCCAATTCAGCAGCTATTTCACCGTGCTTAACAGTACCATCGACAGCCAAGTCGACACGGTAGAAGGGCTACGCAACCTCATCATCAAAAGTCAGAAAGGCCAAGTTTTACTGCTCAGTGACGTAGCTGAAGTGAACATGAGCAAAAGTAACGACAGTTTCCGCGCATTAGCCAACGGGCGAGAAGCCGTCATTATTGGCATTAACGCCACGCCAACGGCCAACCCGTTGGACGTCGCAGCGGGTATCAGTGGGTTATTCACGTCCATCCAGAAAAACCTGCCGTCCACCATGAAGGCGAGCGTCCTTTATGACTCCACGCTGGCGATCACAGACTCAATCGACGAAGTCGTGAAAACCATCGGCGAAGCAGCACTGATCGTGATAGTGGTGATCTTGCTGTTCTTGGGTTCGTTCCGCGCCGTGGTCATTCCTATTGTAACCATTCCTTTATCACTCATTGGCGTTGCTGTCGTCATGCAAGCCTTTGGCTTCACGCTCAATTTGATGACGTTGCTCGCCATGGTGTTGGCCATTGGGCTTGTGGTGGACGATGCCATTGTGGTGGTAGAAAACGTCGACCGACACATCAAGATGGGCACAAAACCCTTTAAAGCAGCGCTTGAAGCGACCCGCGAAATCGCCGTTCCCATCATATCCATGACCATTACCCTTGCAGCGGTTTACGCCCCCATAGCCCTGATGGGGGGCGTCACAGGCGCATTGTTCAAAGAATTCGCGCTCACCCTCGCTGGCGCTGTGTTTATCTCAGGCTTCGTGGCGCTTACCTTGTCGCCCATGATGTGTTCCAAAATGCTCAAGACGCACACCCAACCGAGCCGTTTTGAAGCCACGGTTGAACGCGTATTAGGTGGATTAACCCAGCGCTATCAGCACGGCCTTCATGCCATCATGGAGCACAAACGCGTTGTGGTGGCTTTTGCGATTGCTGTGCTTATAGCACTTCCCATGTTGTTTACTTTTGTGCCTTCACAGCTTGCGCCTGATGAAGACCAGGGTGTCGTCGTGGTGATTGGCAGCACGCCTTCGACGTCCAACAACGATTACATTCAAGCCAACATGAAATTGATTGCGAAAATCATTGCGGATCAACCCCAGGCAGAAGCGTCGCTTGCTTTGGTCGGCGTACCGACCAGCAGCCAGGGAATCGCGATAGGCCCATTGATTCCGTGGAGTGAGAGAGCCTTAAGCCAAAAAGAGATCTCCGCCAACATCAACAAGGCAGCGAAAGACATTCCAGGGATCAATGCAACGGCTTACCAAATGCCTTCACTGCCTGGCGCATCTGGCGGCTTGCCGGTTCAGTTCGTGATCACCAGCCCCGCCGATTTCGAAACCTTGTTCAGCATTGGCCACAAGATCCTAGAAAAAGTGAAAGCCAGTCCGCTTTTCGTCTATTCCGACGTCAACTTAAAATATGATTCCGGCTTGGTGCGTTTGCACATTGATCGAAATGCTGCGGGAGCATATGGCGTCACCATGCAAGAGATAGGCGCAACATTAGGTACCATGATGAGTGGCGGCTACATCAATCGCGTGAACATTGATGGCCGTTCTTATGAGGTGATCCCACAGCTTGATCGGGTTAACCGCGCTAATCCGCCCAACATCAATAAATTCTACGTTACGGCACAAGATAGCTCCGCCATTCCTCTCTCAAGCTTGGTCAGTTTCACTGTCGATGGGCAAGCTAAATCGCTGCCACATTACAACCAAATGAACTCCATTTCGATTGAAGCCGTGCCCGCCCCCAATGTGGCGATGGGCGACACCATCGCCTTCCTTGAGGGGTTAGCGGTCACTGACTTACCGCAGGGTTACACCTACTCCTTTATGGGCGAAGCGCGTCAATTCGTAGAAGAAGGCAGCTCCTTGTATCAAACCTTCGCGCTGGCATTGGCCATCATCTTCTTGGTGCTTGCCAGTCAATTTGAGAGTGTTCGAGACCCATTGGTGATCATGTTCACGGTGCCGCTTGCGATCAGTGGCGCGCTGATCGCATTGGGATGGACCCATGTTTCTGGGGAAACCTCGATGAACATCTATTCTCAGGTAGGGTTGATCACCTTGGTAGGCCTTATCACCAAGCACGGCATTCTGATGTGTGAAGTCGCCAAAGAAGAGCAAATATTGAAAGGCGCGTCCAAACAAGCCGCGATCATTGAAGCGGCTACCGTGCGTCTTCGTCCAATTCTAATGACCACATCCGCCATGATTGCAGGCCTGATCCCCTTACTGTTCGCGACAGGAGCCGGTGCCGCATCGCGCTACAACATCGGGTTAGTGATTGTGGCGGGTCTTGCCGTCGGTACCTTGTTCACCTTGTTCGTGCTCCCTGTCATGTATACCTTTATTGCAGAGCAACACAAAGTGCACCAAGGAGACATGGATGAAGACGAAGAGGAAGCATTGCATGACGGTATCGATGCACATCTCGACGATGTCACTCATGGCGATAAAGGGATTGGCGAAGAGGCCCCTAACTAAACCAAGCCATTGATGACATGTGTGTGTGGCGCAAAGTTCGCGCGCAGGGAACGCTATGAACGACGCGTCTTAGCCCACATCTTGGCTTTGCGAGTACGTTTGCTTTGCGTATACTGCGCCCCTTAGATTCAACCCTTATCGGTCACGACCTATGATTATTTTCTCTACCAACTTCGGCGACATTGAAATCGAACTCGACATGGACAAAGCGCCAGTCACGTCTAAAAACTTCCTGAAATACTGCGAAGATGGTTTCTACGACAACACGATTTTCCACCGTGTGATCAAAGGTTTCATGATCCAAGGCGGCGGTTTCACCGCGAAAATGAAAGAAAAACCTACCCGCGAAGCCATTGTGAACGAAGCAAACCGTGGTTTGAAGAACGTGACGGGCTCTATCGCGATGGCGCGGACTGATGCCCCGCATTCAGCGACTGCGCAGTTCTTCATTAACTTGGAAGACAACCATTTCCTCGACCACACAGCAACGACCAACCAAGGTTGGGGTTATGCGGTGTTCGGTAAAGTGACCATGGGCATGGATGTGGTAAACAACATTGGTAACGCGATGACCACACGTGTTGCACGCCACGATGACGTGCCAATGGATCCTATCGTTATCCAAAGCGTGACCATTAAATAACACCGATTCGCTGGTGTTTTGCATAACCTTATTCAGGGTTCAGTAAAACAACGTTCAGTGAAAAACGGACAAAAAAAGGCAGGTGATTAAACCTGCCTTTTTGATTTCTGCTATGCTGTTAGGGTGTATTCAACGCACTAACCACTAGCGAGCAAAACTGCGTTGGGACCACGTTGCTTCCGCTTGTTGTGCCCCACAACATAGCGCCATGATAATGCCAAAACAAGCCCCCTGCGTGATCATGGCCGTGCCGCCGTAGCTAATAAACGGCAACGGACTTCCCATCACTGGCAGCAACCCGCTCACCATGCCGAGATTGATAAAGGCATACAGGAAGAAACTCATTGCCAGAGCACCACTCACAAGACGAGAAAACGCCGATGGGCTTTGGCTCGCGAGCCATAGGGTTCGACCTGAAATAAACAAGTACAACAAAATAACGGTCGCGCTACCCAAATAGCCCCACTCTTCCGCAAACGTCGAAAAAATGAAGTCAGTGTGGCTTTCAGGAATGAAGCCCAATTGCCCTTGGGTTGCACTCATGAACCCTTTGCCTTTAAAGCCACCAGAACCAATCGCAATCAAAGATTGGATGATTTGATAGCCCGACCCGAGAGGGTCAGATTCAGGGTTCAAAAACTGCGTAACACGCATTTTTTGGTAGTCTTTCATAAAGAAAAACCACATCACTGGCACCGTCGCCGCCACGGTTGCCAAAACGGATCCGATGATTTTCCAACTCATGCCCGCCAAATACAGCACAAACAGTGCGTACATCACGGTGAAAATTGCGCCGTCCAAGTCAGGTTGGATAACAATCAAACCCGCAGGTAGCGCGGTGACCAAGGCGCACATGGCGATTTTCTGAAGCCCCGGTCGCCCTGGGTCTTTCACAATGAGCCATGCCACCATCATTGGCATCGCCACTTTGACCAGTTCAGAAGGTTGAAAACGGATAGGGCCAAGCGCCAACCAGCGTTTTGCGCCATTTACCGTGTCTCCGGCAACGATAACACCAACCAACAACACCACGGCAATAATGAAAAGCTTGGGGGCGAAATCTTTATAGCTTCTTGCAGGAATAGCCGATAACCCAATCAGCGCTATAATGGCCAACGCGGCGCGGGCCAAATGGCGTTCTAGGATGGGCAAGCTATAGCCACTTGCACTCCACACACTTAGCGATCCGAAGGCAATCAAAGCACAAATCGCAAAAAACAGCGGATAATCTATCCGCAAGCGATAGCTAAACACGGCACTCTCTATTTCACTCAGTTAAAGAAAGCGCGCAATACTAACGTCAGCGCGCACAAATGCAATCTTATGCAGAAGGTTTCAAGTTCCCTTGCAGCGCTTTACGAATGCGCCACGTTATCGCCGTCAACATCGCAATACACAAGGTGATCACAGGTGCTGCCATCAGCCCCATTGTCACTAAACGGCTGATTGGCTCAGGCAGTGACGGCAATAGGTAACCCAATCCCGACAACAAGAACACCCACATGGTGGCGCTCAGCCACGCAAAGTAATGAAAACGCGGTGCTTCATGAACACGCATCCCCATCATCATCGGCAGCACAGAACGAACACCCGGCACAAAGCGAGCGATAAACAACGCCACCAGACCATGACGGCATAAAAGCGCATCGACCGTGCGCATTTGCTTTTCAGGCACTTTCGCCAACCAAGACTGCACCAGCGGCAATCTGTTCAGCCATCGACCTTGTGAAAAGGCTAACCAACTGCCCATGGATGCTGCAATGATGAGCATTGGGAACGCGAGGAAAGGATCAAGTACGCCCACTGCAGACAAGGTGCCAACAAGCACAACGATACTGTCACATGGCAAAGGGGCCGCTGGGAGAAAACCGCTCTCAAGGCTGATAAGAATCGCCACAAGAATGTATATAAGGGTCGCACTGCCCGGCGTGAGTAGTGCATTGAAGTCTTGATGCCAAATGGCGACCAACACTTCTTGGATTGCTTCAAACATGGTTTCTCCAAAAATATCAAGGTTCAAGAAATGCGAATTACGGAGTCATTGGTTTTTATTGTTCTACAAGAGGTGTTCCGCCACGTCGGGCGTAATCACTGAAATCAGAGGCGACAATGTGTGGCGTGACGTTTGGCTTTTAGCGTGAGTGGATAAATCGATATTGCAGGTTGGCGTCTTGCCAGCCAGCTAAACGGTCGGTGTCGATAGCTAGGTGAGTTCTTGGAAACCCATACAAGATGCATCCCAGCGCAAGCAAGCTTGCAAAAGAAGAAAACAACACTGGCCAAGAAAGTGGATCTTTATCTAGCGGGTCTGACGCAGAAATAAGTATTCGAGGTGACGCAATGCGGGGGGCTATTGTGTCGATCTTGGTGTCTGGTACGGATTTTTGGCTGACAGCCTTATTTATCACATTTTTAGCATGACTTAACCCAATCACACCAAGGGCGTAACTGCAAAATAACACAGTAAGCAATGCCATGATAAATGGCAGCTTTTTGGGCAGTTTTTCCACGCGAGAACCAAGAGAATGAAGGTAGTAACTATTTACTTCTAAACTTGAAAAAAGACAACATTTTTGTCAGGGCGAATGCACGTAAAGTTGAGCAAACACCCACGGTTTGATAATCTAACGCGCAAGCGTAAAAAAAGGGCATACGCCCTTTTTATCAACCCTTACATTATGCTTGGTTATTTTGTATCCGACCTCGCCGGAAAATGGCGATTTCCGCGATGGGAACAAGCAGACAGATGCCCGTTGCGAAGACGAGAGAACCGAAAAGATCCGCAGGCCAATGCATGCCGAGCCAAAGCCGACTCATGCCCACAAGGCCTGCCCACATTGCCAATATCACCGCGCACAAACGAAGCCTTCAGACAGCAAAATCGCGCCCCAAAAAATGGCCGCACACGCTGCGAAAATCGTGTGCCCAGAAGGGAACGAATAATTGGTTTCTTTTTCCCAATGTGGCAAACGCCATTCGCTTACCGAGCTCTTCACCGTTTCAATCGCCTTCACGCGTTCTGCAGGCGACATCAAATAGAAAGCGTTCGCAGAATCCACCGCATCTAGATCCTGCAATACATGCGTATAAGGACGTGGTTCTTGTGTGACCGATTTCAACACGGTTTTGGTGACGAAACTCGCGCCGAGCACAAACACAAAGCACGACAAACACACCAACACCCGCTGACGAGGCCATTTTAAGAAAAAGGGAATGGCGCAAAGTAGCGCAGTGGTAAACAAGAACCCTTTAGAACCCGCCGACCACGACAGCAAAGAAAATGCTACACCCGCTGCGTCATTCACTTCACCAACAAACGAAAAGCGCATTGACGCAAGCGCAGAAAAAGACAAAAACAAGCAAAGCAATACGGCGCACATCAATCCGTATTTTTTCTGAAAAACCATAAACCGCGCGACCTTTCACTCTTTAAAGACAAAATGATTAGGCTTAGCAGTTTACCGCTAAGCCAAAGACAGCGTGTAAGAACCCGGTGAATTCTTAGATTTCACTGTCTACATGGCTTTCACAAGATCCTTCACCATTTCGACTCAAACGGCGAAACCCTCAGTGAGTGATTCCTCTTCCAATCATCACCAAAACATCAACCTAATACTTTTTCCATCATTTTGAACACCACGGTTACATTGCGCATAATCTGAACAATTTTGTATTGATATGACACAAAAAGCACCCTTCAATAACCCAATGTATTTGCGGATATTTAATACACTTTCCTTTTCCGCGTGTTTTTCGTTACTGATTAAACATGCAGGCTTATTCACTCGCTATCACTCACCCCTCATGCTTTTCTCCTTGATTTACATCCTTACCCCTTACAAATAATCAGGTTGTTTCAATAGTGAGGCGTTTCTAACTTTAACGTCAGAATAGCCACATATATATTAATGTCACTCAACCACGCGCTCATTTAATAACCACAACAAGATGCGCATTCATCAACAGAGGGATAACAGGAATGTCAAACATCATCAATGGGACAAACGGTGACGATAGACTTCGAGGAACGGCAGGCGTAGACACCATTTATGGCCACGACGGGAATGATTACATTCAAGGCGATGGCGATACGGATTTCATCTAAGCCGGTGACGGCGACGACACAGTGATCGGCGGCGACGGAACAGATGAGGTACATGGCGATGCCGGCAACGATTGGGTTCGCGGCGGTTTCGATAACGACAACCTATTTGGTGATG
This sequence comes from Enterovibrio sp., assembly GCA_042096095.1. Lineage (GTDB taxonomy): Bacteria > Pseudomonadota > Gammaproteobacteria > Enterobacterales > Vibrionaceae > Enterovibrio. The sequence continues at coordinate 5,294 of JBELME010000071.1, read as the reverse complement.
ATGGCGACGACCTTGTAGAAGGCGGCCTGGGTGATGACACCATCTCAGGTGGCAGCGGCGCAGATCGCCTCTTCGGTAACGAAGGCAGCGATACCCTTTACGGCGGCACTGGCGACGACAAAATCCGCGCTGGCGATGATGATGATGTCGCGAATGGCGGCGAAGGTAACGACGTCATCTTCGGTGACGACGGCGACGATACCGTGAATGGCGACCAAGGCAACGATGTGCTTTGGGGCGGCAACGGTGCCGACACAATGCGTGGTGGTGATGACAATGACTCCCTTTGGGGGCAAGAAGGCAATGATTTCCTCTACGGCGACAAGGGCGACAATACCCTGCGCGGTGGAAACGGTAACGACCAATTGGACGGTGGCGACGATAACGACACCCTGTTTGGTGGCAGCGGCAACGATCGCCTGATTGGCGATGACGGCAATGACCCCAATGCAGGCTCAGGCAACAGTGGCGAAGATGGCGTCGTGCGCATTGAAGCAGCAGGACCAGCAAAAGACGGTGAAGCCAATAGCGCCTGGAACACCACCACCATCACCATTGATGGTGTCCCTTACGTGGTATCCACCAGTTTCGGTTATAGCGGCACCACCATCATCTCACGTGTGGAAGCAGACGGCTCTCTGACCGAAACTGACCGCATCAGTTACAACAACACAGGCGTGGTCACGTCCACATCCGGTGGCGATATCACGTCACAAATTACCGATGCTGGCTTGTCAGTAGGTGCACTTGGTAATGGCCTTACACAATCGAACATGTCAGTTGTTGATGGCCAACCTACCTTGTTTTTAACCTCTCAAAACAGCGGCTCGATCACGACATGGCACATCTCTGAAGACGGTCAATTGTCATTGGACGGCGGCTTATCAGCCTTCGGCGGCTCTCAAACATGGCTGCGTGGCGGCATCGTGCGAGAAAACGTGGTTTTCGAAGCCGACGACGGCTCGGAATACATTTACGCGACCCGTTCACAAAATGACCGCATCGATATTCTGACCTACGATCCAGCAACAGGCAAAATCGCAGAGACAGGGACATCTGTTGCGGCGGGCGATTGGGTGTCTGGCATTGATATCATCACCACGGACAGCGGTACTTACCTTGCTTCCAGCGCAAATGACAGCGTCAACATTTACGCCGTGGATTCCGCAACGGGCAACCTTTCACTGGTTGATACAGAATCCGTCAAAGCAGGCGGCGGCAACTCTGTAAACTTCTACCAAACCGCAGACGGCACGACCTACGCCATTTCATCAAGCAGCGGCAGCGACCAAGCATCCGTGTTTGAAGTAAGCGCTAACGGATCTCTTACACTGACCGACACCGTTGATGGCGGCGGTGCATACATGTCTTCTGCGGGTTACGTGGAAGGCGAACCTGTCTTCGTCATGCCAAATGCGACAGAAGGTGTCGATCTCTACACCATCGCTGAAGACGGCACACTGGTTCTGCGCACCACCATTACTGATATGGAAAACGATCAAACGCCTCCTGTCATCGTTCAAACCGAAAACGGCAAATACTTCTTGGTCGATGGTGACGGCAATGCGTCCACTGTCGAACTCGCAACGGGCTTCGTCCACGGCAATGCGTTTAATGACAGGTTGTTCGGCGAAGAAGGCGATGACTACCTTGATGGCGGAAACGGTGACGACTTACTGAAAGGCGGCGCGGACAACGACGAGCTTCATGGCGGTGATGGCAACGACCACCTTGTGGGCGACGATGGCACGTCATCAAACCTGTTGCTCGGTGCAAGCAACAACGCCGTCACAAACGGCACTAACTCAAGCTGGAACACCACAACGGTCGACGTTGACGGTGTGCCATACGTAATTTCTACCAGCTTCGGTTACAGCGGCACAACCATCATCTCACGCGTTGAGAATGATGGAACACTCACCGAAACCGACCGCATCAGCTACAACAACAGCACAGGGACGGTGACCTCAACATCGGGCGGCGACATCACGTCTCAATTTGCAGATGCAGGCTTATCTGTCGGTGCAATGGGTAACGGTTTAACCCAATCCAATGTGTCTAACATTGATGGACAAGAAACCCTGTTTGTCACCTCGCAAAACAGCGGCTCCATCACCACTTGGCATATCTCCGAAGACGGCCAGTTGTCATTGAATGGCGGGCTTTCCTACTTTGGCGGTTCGCATACCGGCCTACGTGGCGGTATCGTTCGCGAAAACGTCACCTATGAAGCGAACGATGGCACAGAGTACATCTACGCCACGCGCGCACAGAACGACCGCATCGACATCCTGACCTATGATCCCGAGACAGGAAAAATCGCAGAAACAGGCACGTCCATCGCAGCCGGTGATGTCGTTTCAGGCATTGACATTGTCACCACTGACAGCGGCACCTTCGTCGTCTCTAGTGGCAATGGCAGCGTGAACACCTATGCCGTCAGCAGTGCCACAGGCGACCTCACTTTGGTGGATTCTCAATCTGTTAAAGCAGGCGGCGGGAACTCAGCAAACTTCTATGAAAAAGCGGACGGGACAACCTATGTCATTGCGTCAAGCAATGGCAGCGATCAGGCGTCACTCTTTGAATTGGGAGCTGATGGTTCAATGACACTGACAGACACGGTTGATGGCGCGGGTGCTTACATGTCCTCCGCTGGTTACGTGGATGGTGAACCCGTATTCGTGATGCCAAATGCCACCGCAGGCGTTGATCTGTATACCATTGGTGAAGATGGCACCTTCGTATTCCAACTGAATGTCACAGGTATTCAGAATGACCAAACACCACCTGTGATTGTTCAAACGGAAGACGGCAGCTACTTCTTGGTCGATGCCGACGGCGCAACCGCAAGTGTAGAGCTGTTCTTCAACTACGACACTGACAGCCTTGAAGGAGCAACCAACAACGATGCACTTTACGGGGAAGACGGTGACGATTTGCTGGAAGGTAACCAAGGCGATGACATGCTGGATGGCGGTGAAGGCAACGATACCTTGCTCGGCGGAAACGGAAATGATTTTCTCACCGGCGGTGCAGGTAATGACACGCTAACCGGCGGCAAGAACGACGACACCTTCTACTTCGACAGTGAATCCGGTACCGACATCATCACCGATTTCAATGCACGCCAAGACACCATTGAGATCGACAGCGCACTCGCGAATGACTATGCCCTACTTTCATTCACACAAAGCGGCGCTGACACCGTGATTTCCGTTAACGATGGTGCAGCAACCATCACGCTCGAGAACATCTCGGCGGATACCCTGAATGAAGACCTGTTCGATTTCACCTAATTGAACTGATGCTCAAACAAATAAAAACGGCCCTTGTGGGCCGTTTTTATTTGTTGGTCTTAGCCCATTCATTAGGGCTGACCCGATTCACCAAACGCGCCTCGTGTCCTAAAGACCCAAGGTGTTTGCGATGCGCTGACCGTAGTCGGCATCGGCATTGCTGAAATGTTCGACCATGCGGCGTTGAACGTCTTCAGATGCCTGTGAAAGTGATCCACAGATAGTGTCAACTAAGCGCGCTTTTTCATCGTCGCCGAATAAACGGTATAAGTTCCCTGCTTGCGCAAAATCATCATGGTTGTAACGACTGTAGCGATCCGCCTCGCCGTCTAAACGCATTGGGGGTTCTTTAAATTCTGGCGCTTCCACCAAAGTGTCTTGTTGGTTTGGTCCAAAACTTGGTGATGCATTTTGACCCGTTTGGTGACCAGAGTATGGGCACTGAGTTCCCGCCATTGCACCCGCGCGTTGGTAGTGGTTTGCCTGAGTCGCGTGAGGGCAGTTCACCGGCAGATGATTATAATTTGCACCCAAGCGGTAACGCTGTGCATCAGCATAAGCAAAAAGACGTGCTTGCAGCATTTTGTCTGGGGAAGCACCCACACCTGGTACCAAATTGCTCGGTGCCAGCGCCACTTGCTCTACTTCTGCAAAGTAGTTTTCTGGTAGGCGATTGAGCTCTAGCTCACCAATTTCAATCAGAGGATAGTCGCTGTGTGGCCACACCTTCGTTAAATCGAATGGGTTAATGTGGTAGGTGTTCGCATCCGCCTCTGGCATGATTTGAACATTCACACTCCAACGTGGGAAGTTACCGTCTTGAATGGCAATGACAAGATCACGTTGGCTTGAATCTGGGTCAATACCACGCAGGGTTGCTGCTTGGTCATTGGTCAGGTTCACAACACCCTGCAGACTCTTAAAGTGGAACTTCACCCAAAAGCGTTCACCCTTATCATTCCACAACGAATAGGTATGCGAGCCGTAGCCGTGCATCTGACGGTAGTTAGCAGGAATACCACGATCAGACATCAATACTGTTACCTGATGCATGCATTCTGGGTTCAACGACCAGAACTCCCACATCGCCTGAGCATCTTTCAGGTTGGTGTGAGGGTTGCGTTTCTGAGTGTGGATGAAATCAGGGAATTTAATACCGTCACGCAGAAAAAACGTTGGGGTATTGTTGCCAACAATGTCGTGGTTTCCGCGCTGCGTATAAAAGCGAAGACCAAAACCACGCGGATCCCTCTCTGCATCAGCAGACCCCATTTCTCCCCCCACGGTAGAGAAACGAACAAATGTTTCTGTCTGTTTACCCGCACCATTGAAGTGGTTAGCTAAGGTAAATTCAGAGAGATCACGTGTCAGTGTAAATGTACCATAAGCGCCCGTCCCTTTTGCGTGAACGATACGCTCAGGTATACGCTCTCGGTTAAAATGGGCGAGCTTTTCTATGAGGTGCCAATCTTGCAGTAATACTGGCCCGTGCTCTCCGGCAGTCAATGAGTTTTGGTCATCAGCAACAGGTGCGCCATTTTGGCTGGTGAGGTAGCGTGTGTTTTCCATACTATTCCCTAAATACGTCAATGCTTCATGCATAAACAAGAATCAATATCATTCCAAGGGAGAGAGTTATAGATGAATATTCTGATTTTATATTGATTTAAATCATGAATATGGTGATAAATGTTACTTTTATGGATTTTCTATTCGGATAGATTGCTAACTTGACGTGGTATTCGTTTGTTTTTTAACCAAACGCACACTCGCTGGCAATAAGCATTAATAACGAGTAATTCATCCTTGATTCTGAGAATACCAAGATGTTTTATGTAAGGGCGCTGTTTCCAACGTCGTTAGCCATTCCTTTTCTGTATTGATTAGCGCAGATCTAGCCCTTCAATTTATGAGGGGAATTTATACCATTATTTTTTCTTCTATACCCGTGATCATTGAAGGTGCTTGATTTTCATCAGTATGAGGATCATGCTA